>JAFAVL010000672.1 GCA_019242465.1 Chroococcidiopsidaceae cyanobacterium CP_BM_RX_35
TGTCGTGATGGCATGGTAGATAGAGCCAGGGCGATAGGCAAAATCTGAAAACGCCACGAACAATACATCAAAGCAATTGCCGCCGATAATGCCACTGACTGCTAAGGTGAGCGCACCTCGTCTCACGGCAGCAATGGAGGTGACAAGTTCTGGTAGTGCTGTACATAAGGCATTTAGCAGTCCGCCTACAACAGTTTCAGAAATGCCAGTTTCCTTAGCGATCGCCACCCCAGATTCTGCCACAACATAACCAGCAGTCGCGATTATGAAAGCTAATACAATGAACCCAAACCATAACTTAACCAATCCCTGTTCGCCACTCTGAACTAAATCTGGTTCATCAAGGCGGGTTTCTGCAGTGTGCTTTGGTCTCCACATTGGTGTGGTATAGGCTTCAGACACCAGCTGCAAGCCAAAGAGATAGGCAGCGATTGTAACGAAGGAGGCTGGATGAATCCCAAAAACACTGACTTCTGGTCCCGCCATTGCCAGTAGTGGTATTGACAACAAGGTGAGGAGCAGTGTGACTTGTGTCAGACTCGTTGCTGAAGCGGCGGCGTGTTCTAGATTCGCCTTTTGGTAAGTGATGTCCGCGATTGAAAGAAAGACGGTTTGGGCGGCAATTCCCCCTAAAGCGTTGCTAATTGCCAGCTGAGCGTGACCTTGGGCAGCAGCGGTCACGCAAGCAACTAAACCTGCCAAGGAGGTGCTGCCTCCCAAGAGTAAGGCACCCACAAGCGCTTCACCCAGTCCGGTTCGATCGGCTAGCTGATCAGCGATCGCACTCATTTGGATGCCAACAATGGCAATGACCAAAGCCGCGCTGACAAATAGACCAATGCTAATCGGTAAAGATTCCATTTGAGCAACGACCCAGTTTATAGTTGCAAATGCTGAATTTATTATCTTAGAAGATATCTGCTCCCCATTATCTCTCTCTCATTGTGGTCTGCACCTAAGAAAAACTTCGATAAAATGTGAGATCTTGACCTCTAGGGTAAAGAAGAAATGGTGAAGCAAGCCTTCGTCACAGGAGGAACAGGCTTCGTTGGCGCCAACCTAGTGCGCGTACTGCTACAAGAGGGGTATGTGGTGCGAGCGCTAGTGCGTCCCTCTAGCCGCTTAGACAACCTGGAATCTCTGGAAGTAGAGATCGTCAAAGGCGATCTGAACGCTCCAGACCTGTGGCAGCAGATGGCTGGGTGCCAGTTTCTGTTCCATGCCGCTGCCCATTACAGTCTCTGGCAAGCAGACCGAGAGCTGCTCTATCGACATAATGTGCTGGGAACGCGCCAGGTGCTAGCTGCTGCTAGGCAGGCGGGGATTGAAAGGACTGTCTATACAAGCTCAGTGGCAGCGATTGGAGTGGCTGCCGCCGGCGTAGTTGTAGATGAAACCCATCAAAGCCGCCTTGAGGAACTTGTCGGTCACTACAAGAAGTCTAAATTTATGGCAGAGCAGGAAGCGCTCCAGGCAGCGGCGGCTGGTCAAGATGTGGTGATAGTTAATCCCACTACTCCGATTGGAGCTTGGGACATTAAACCTACGCCCACTGGTGGTGATATTATCTTACGTTTTTTACGACGGCAAATGCCCTTTTACATGGATACTGGTTTGAATTTTATCGATGTCCGTGATGTAGCCTACGGACATCTGTTGGCTCTAGAACGAGGTCAGTCGGGTGAGCGCTACATCCTTGGTCATCAAAATCTGAGCCTTAAATCTCTGCTCAAGCAACTCGCGCAGTTAACGGGTTTGAAAGCGCCTCAACACACGGTACCCACTTGGTTACCTTTGAGCGTTGCTTGGATGGATGAGCAGATTCTTGCCCCTTTGGGTAAATCGCCTTCTATCCCTCTTGATGGTGTTCGTATGGCTCAACAACCAATGTACTACAATGCCTCGAAAGCGGTAAGAGAGTTAGGTCTACCCCAGACCCCCCTCATCCATGCTCTCAGAGATGCTACAGATTGGTTTGTAGCCCAAGGATACGTAGACCGGGCAGTTTTGCATAAATAGGTGGAGGAGTTTATGGCAGTTCAATTACAACAAGCCCTGGAAGTCGGGAAATATTTGGTAACCCAGCGACTGAAAGGTCACAAACGTTTTCCCTTAGTTTTGATGTTGGAGCCTTTGTTCCGCTGCAACCTAGCATGTCCTGGTTGTGGTAAGATTCAGCATCCAACAAATGTACTCAAGCAACACCTGACCCCTGAACAGTGCTTTGCTGCAGTGGACGAGTGTGGTGCCCCAATTGTCTCAATTCCTGGGGGCGAACCGCTGCTGCATCCCCAGATTGAAGAGATTATTGAAGGCTTAGTAGAACGCAAGAAATTCGTTTACTTGTGTACCAATGGGATTTTACTGGAAAAAAGCCTAGATAAATTCCAGCCCTCTCCCTATCTAACTTTCAGCGTCCACCTAGACGGGCTACGGGAGCAGCACGATAAGTGTGTTGATCGTAAAGGTGTCTTTGACGTTGCGGTACAGGCAATGCGCGTTGCTAAAGCTAGGGGATTTCGCGTCACGACTAATACCACAGTATTTGAAGGGACTGATCCTAAAGAGATGCAGGATTTCTTTGATTTCCTCAGCACTCTCAACATTGATGGCATGATGATCTCCCCTGGCTATAGCTATGAATGGGCACCGGATCAGGAGCATTTTCTCAAACGCGAACAGACACGCAGTCTGTTTCGGGAAATTTTAGCGCCGTTCAAAGCTGGTCAAAAAAATTGGAATTTTAATCTCAGCCCACTGTTTCTAGACTTTCTAACTGGCGAGCGGGACTATGAATGCACGCCTTGGGGTATGCCCAGCTATAGCGTCTTAGGTTGGCAAAAACCCTGCTATCTTTTGAATGAAGGTCATTACAGTACCTTTAAGGAACTGCTAGCAGAAACTGACTGGAGCAAATACGGTCATAAGAGCGGCAATCCTAAGTGTGCTGATTGCATGGTGCATTGTGGCTATGAGCCAACAGCTACTACTGATGCAATGCAGCCGCAAAACGTAGCTCGTTCCGTGATGCAGTTGTTTAACTAGCTATTAGCTGTTCGCTAATAGCTTGATCTTATCGGCGGGAAGCGCTACTAGCTTGCCGCCTTTGATCAACTTCAGCCGACGACCACGCCACTCAATAGTATTGCCTACAAGGCTGTAACACCACAGAGCGAAGCTAAGAAGGTCTCGCAAAGGCACAAGCCAGAAGCATTCTCTAACAACTGCATCTTGGAGGCTCCTGACTCCAACAATCCAAGCCATCGCTAGCCTCGCACTCCAAGTGATAGCCAATACCATCCAGCCTAACATCGACCCTCTAGACGCGAATAAGAATAACAAACTGGTAGCTGTACCATGCGTAAAAATCAGCCCTAAATAACCCCAAATTCGAGAAACTCGAATGCAGCGAGCCCAACGGATCTGACGTTGAATGAGCTCAGTTAGGCTTTCTGTTGCCAATACATGTTCAACCACATAGTTAGATATGACCACTTTATAGCCTGCTTGTGCTGATAGGTGACCAAGTTGGTAGTCATCTGCTAAGTGATCGGCAATAGCTTTGAACCCTCCAATTGCCTCCAGTGCCGTCGTGCGGAGCAAAATGGTTGAACCTAGGGCAAAATTCAGCCCGTCTAGCTGCCTAGCAACTAAAACGCCAGGTTGAAACTTGGTGGAAATCTCTAGCGCTTCAAAGGCTGCCACCCATCCTTGAACCAGCGAACGATAAAGACAGGTGACAACACCAACGCTCTGGTCACGCAGTGGCTGAATGACATGCCGCAAGTAATCTGAGCCAACACGGATATCACTGTCTGCAATCAGCAAAAGCGGATATTTGGCTTCTGCGGCAGCGTTAGCTAGGTTGCTAACTTTCAGGTTGGCGCCAATCGTGCGATCGCTCACGACTAGCCGCAGGTCGAGTTCTGGGAAGTCATTGATGATTTGCTGAACGACTGCTATACCTAAATCCTGCTTGTCGCGCACGCCAAAGACAATTTGGTACTCTGGGTAGTCCTGTCGGCAAAATGAGGCTAGATTTTCGTAGTCATCGCTATCAAGACCGCAAATCGGTTTGAGGATCGTAACTGGTGGGTGAAAGTCTAAGTCAATTTGGTGAGGACGGTCGAAGAACTTGATGGCTGCGTAGCTAGAGTAGCAGTAAAAGCCTACTGCTGTCAGACTTAGTAACAGCAATAGCAGAAAGATAATAGTTAAGCTCCTATCTGCAGAGCCAAGATAGCCAAGATAAGAGACTATAGCTTGTGCCAAAATCTCAGGTTTCAAACTCTATGATCTTCTGCATTTTACCCGACGCTTGAGTTGAGCGAGACTAGGGCAACACCAATGCCAATCAATAGAGTTCCGATCCACCGCTCTTTCGTCACTCTCTCTTTCAACAGAAATTGCGCACCTAAAACATTAACAACATAGCCGCTTGCCGCCATGGGGATCACTAAACTCAAGTTAGCCCAACTTAGCAGTGTCAGGAACAGAAAGAAGGTGCTGGCTTGGAATATGAAACCAACCCAGAGCATGTGATTCGTTATTATGCGACGGACAACTCTCAACAATTTTCGTGGTTGCAGCGAGGAAATTTCACCGACCTGCTTCATTCCCTGAGCAATCAACAAGGTACCAATTGAGTCTATCAGCACTAGTACGATAATTGCAATCCAAATTCTCATACTTCACCCCTTGTGTCCGCGACTTTCATCTTGATAGCTTGGAAAGCTAGTGTCTTGTGTAGATAACTTTAAGGCTTTTTGTCGGCTTTTTCTGTGGTCGCTCACGCTAACAAATAAGACTCCGAGCGCAATCGTGAATGTCCCTGCCCATCTAGTCACAACAATTTCCTCGTGCAATAGCTGCCATGCTAATAGAGAAGTCAGCACGTAGTTTAGTGCTGTGATTGGCAGCATGTAGCTTAGATCGAGCCACGAGAGTGCTGACAGAGATAGTAGCGAGTACATCAGTAGAAAGATGACTGCCAGATCGACCCAAGGGTCAGAGATCGTCCGCAGCCCAACCGCGAGCATTGCCAAAGGATGGAGCGGATTCACCTCACCCACTTCTCGCATCCCATGACTTAGGCAGACATCGCCCAAGGACTTAAACATCACGATCAGAGACATGACAATGAAACTCTTCACGGCGGTGTTACGGTTGTTTTTCTACCCAAGTTAATCCGAAGTTCTATCTCAATCAAGGTATGAAGTCACTTAAGCACTACAATCTTAGATTAAATTTCTCGCTTTTTCAGTAAATAGTCATGCCGAGCATGGCAAAGTCATCCTTTGGCTTCATCTATCTAACGATAGATACGTCCTAGTCTTAACTGTTCTACTGCTCCTAGTCGTCCGTAAAAAAATCGTCCTCGTCATCCGCTCTAAGGCTATCTTGTCCAGCACCAGCAAGACTCCAGAGAGGTTGGAGCAGGGCTACAAAAATTATCCCCACACAGGTGCTAAAAGCTAGCACTAAACCTACTGGCAATTGAATCGAGTGAAAGTTGAGAAATGTCAGCGATACGGGGGTGGCGTTTTGAACGGAGAGAATGGCAGTTGCCGCAATCCAAGCGGCTAAGATCAGCGATATCAACAGAATAGTGATAATTTTGATCACAAAGACTTTCTCAATTCAAAGGGTGATAAGAGTTCAGACGGTTACGCTTGCCAACGGGCAATTAGATGTTCCATTTGGGAGATGATTCGAGTCTGTTTATCTTCTGTATTAGTTTCTAGATAGATGCGTAGCAAGGGTTCAGTGCCAGAAGGACGTAGGAGTACCCAACTGCCGTCTTCTAAGTAAAGTTTAACGCCATCTTTGCGGCTGATCTCCTTGACTGTGAGACCAGCGATGGCTGTCGGTGGGTGCTTGGTCAAGGATTCGATAATGACTGTTTTGTGAGCGTCATCCAGCTTGAGGTCGAGACGCGTGTTATAGAAGGGACCACCAGCTTCGGCAAGTACTTCTGCTACCAGTTGGCTGAGGGGTTTGCCTT
>JAFAVL010000264.1 GCA_019242465.1 Chroococcidiopsidaceae cyanobacterium CP_BM_RX_35
TTTTAGATAATGCTAGCTTCCATAAAAAACAAGAGTACATCAGTAAGATTGACACGGAGATGCCTAATATTTACTTAGAATTTCTTCCAGAATATAGTCCAGATTACAACTTGGCTGAATTGGTATGGCATTCGACCAAGGAATATATTGCCCATCGACTGTTTAAATCAATTGAAGAGCTAGAAGCTTTATTAAATCAACTTTTAAATGAAGGAAAGTTAATTATTAAATGGGAGCGAAAACTCAAAAACAAGGGTGATGCTCTTATCACAATTTAAATGCATAACAGCTTATCTCTATCAAAGGATATAGTTATTATTAAATATATATGTAACCAATTTGTATAAATAGACAATTACTTATTTGTTTCCAATTCTGGTTACATCAACTTTCGGAATCTTGACTGTAAACGTTGTACCAATCCCCTCTTTGCTCTCCACAAAGATTTGTCCTCCATAAAGTTCCATAAAGTTCCAGACACTTTTTGACAACAGATAGTCCCAGCCCTGTCCCAACAACATCCCCGACATTTTGACCGCGATAGAAAGGCTCATAGAGAGCCTGTTGGTCTTCTAAAGGAATCCCAATGCCTGCATCTTTGATCTGAAAGGTTATAGCTTCTGGTTCACAACTTAAAATGAAAGAGATTTCTCCTTGCAAAGAAGAATACTTGATTGCATTCGAGAGTAAATTGCTCAAAATCGAGTACAGCAACTTCTCATCTAGTATGGCATGAGTACATTGACCAAGGCTGACAAATTTAATCGGATGCTGCATGCCATTTGGTCGTTAGAGGAGCCACCTACGGAGGAAACCGTCTCAGATCTTGCACCAAGTTCGGGTGCTTCTGCCACGGGTGTTTTATCCAATTTGTCCCAAAGCTGGGTTCTCCCTCAGATAAGGCTTTTCAAATCCACTGGCAATCGCTTGAGACAACTAAGAAAGCTTAGAAACTTCATTCTTCCGTTAGGTGCAAGATCTGCGCTAATCAAATTAATTTGCAGTCGGTGGGAACCATCGACTGAGCCATTCTGTCAGTGCTGACAAAGCATCCTGATTTCCCACAAAGCCGAGATACGAGTCGGGCCTCACGAGGGCAAGGCTCTGACCGTTGCCAAAGGAACTATCGAATTGGAACATTGCTTCTCCTTGGGTAGGCACAGGCGCGATGTGTTGTATTTTCAGAAACCCATGCCAAGGACTGAGCTGCGCCTCCCAGATCGGAGGGAGGTCCATTGTACTTTCGCTACCTGCTACCAGAAGATTAAAGCGCGACGGAGCGAGGATCTCATAAAGGCGCGCTTTGCGAGGCTGAGTATCCTCCGAAGAGTCGAGATTCCTCACTATTACATCCATGTCCGGCACACGGTCACCGGCCCGGAGACTGCCACGAGCGTGATGGGTTTGGGACAGCGAGCTGGCTCGGTAATTTGCAGCGACCTCGCTGATTAGTCCAGTACTTAACTGTTGTACAAAATGTGCGTTGAGCAGAACTGGAGCGATGTGCGTGATTAGTTGATGCACAATCGGGCTGTTGGAGTTGAGCACATCTGTGGCGGTTTCTGTTCTCGACACGATACTGCGGATGATAGGGAGTCTCTCTTCCTCGTAGGTGTTCAGCAGCTCTGGAGTCGCTTTGCCCTGCCAAACCATAGCAAGCTTCCAGCTCAGGTTGATCATGTCTTGAATGCCAGTGTTCATCCCCTGGCCGCCCGCCGGACTATGGATGTGTGCCGCATCGCCGCCCAAGAACATGCGGCGCTCTCGTAGAGTGTGAAGCATACGGCTGTTGATCCGAAACCGAGAACTCCAGGTCATATCCCGCAGTCGGGCAGGTATGTGCGAGTCCTCGTCGTAGATCTTTTGCAGCTCTGCCAAAGTCGGCTCGTCATCGGTCTTTTCATGCTTTTCCGGCTCGGTGGCAATGAAGCGGAAGTGACGATTACCCATGGGGAAAACACCCAAGAAGCCGTGTGCGGCTGTAAATATCGAAAGTTCATTGTCGGGAAGGTCGCCGTCGAGATGAAGGTCCGCAAGGGCATAGCTCTGTTGGAGTGATTTACCCTGAAATTGAAGATTTAGGGTACGGCGAACCATACTGTGTGCGCCTTCGGCACTAATCAGATAAGCTGCTTCGAGTTCCTCAAGACCCCCCTCGCTGTTACGTAGCACAGCCTTCACACCACTGTTCAGCCCAGGCTGAGCGGACGACTCTAGTTGAGCAAACTCGATCATCTCTGTGCCGTGCTCAATCGCAACACCCTGCCGAGCGAGTTCTTCCCGCAGAATGCGCTCTGTTTCCGATTGAGAGAGAAGCAGGATGAAGTTGTAACGGCTCTTAATCTCTGTGAGATGTACCTTACCCAGGCGCTTGCCGTTCCCATAAATGGTAGCTTCGGTGCCCTGGTTGCCGATTTGGAGCATCTCCTGGATCAGCCCACGCTGCTCGAAGAGTTCCAAGGTGCGCGCCTGCACGGCAAGCGCCCGTGATGTGGTTGAGGGTGTCGCCAGTTTATCCACAATCCGGACGGGAACTCCGAAGCGTGACAGCTCCATAGCTGCCGTCATTCCAGTTGGTCCCGCGCCAACAATTAGTACGGGTTTAACTTCACGCATTGCCATCAACTCCATCACTCAGGGAATCGAAATCTTTGAGTCTTAGCTTCATTTTGCTCTCCTTGATGAGCTATACCTGCAAAGCTCATATCTTGAGCTTGCACCAGTTAACATTGATCTCTAATCCATAGCTGTTTGCGGTCATGTTTTAGGCGCTGAATTTCTGCCAACAAGGGGAACAATGCCATCATTGGAAGCATGAGTTCAAGAGCTTTTTGTGCCGCCTCACCCCAATCAGGTATTGCTCCCCCTCTAACATAGAGATGAGCCCAATGCGCTAACAGATAAGCAGTTAATGATAGAACTAGCCACCTGTAGACTCCTAGTATTGTCTGTTGACCCTTCGGGTTCGCAGTCGCCTGCGGAGGGAAACCCTACCAAGAGCGCTGACTCACCAAAACGGTGAAGACCAAATCTGTGTTTTACCGTTTTGAAAAAACCCTCAACTGCCCAACGCCGACGACCCCACCCTTCGGGTTCGCCAGTCGCTACAACGGGGGGAACCCCCGCAACGCGCTGGCTCACCAAGTCTATAGTGCTAGCCTTAAGAGCCTTAGTCGAGAGGACATAACGTTTTTGCCACTTACCATCTGAGCGCTTGAAGTAGTACCAAGATATAGACACTGGAAAGTTTAAACCAGGTAGTCGCACCTGAATTCCTCGTTTGTGCAATTGTCTCAATCTGCGTCCATCTTCTAACTTCCGGTTACAGCTAACTCCTACAAGGACATGATGTTGAAGTTGACGCACTCTTGTCACAAATTCATTACTGCCAAAGGCTGTATCAGCTAAAACTAAAACATCAAAGTGTTGAGTTAGAATTTTAGGCAGTCTTCGCAGCAGACGCAATCCTAATTCGACTGGAGAGGAGGTATCTCTGCCACGATAGACTTGAAATCCCCAGGGTAATCGCCATTGTCCTACTACTAGATAGAGCAATACTACGTGAAGACCTCGTTTGCCGTTGTAGACCCGAATTAGATGTTGGAACGCTTTGAACTTACCAGCCTTCTCTAAGGTTGTCAGATCAAGTATCACTTGCAGTGTTGGTCTACGTCCAATTCTAGGTTGCGACAAAATCTGCTGAAGCGCCGTCTGTCGCACAGCCCTAATCACCTGCCGCGTTGACCACTTGTACTCATTTAAGAATCGGCTCAATGCACTGGCGGACTTGGTTTGGCAGTGTTCTGGCAAGGGAAAGCCTTGACCCTGCAAGAATAATCCCAGCAGGGCTTGCAGGCTGTTTTGCTGATAAATGCTGGGCATCAGCGTCTGTAATTCGGAGACTAGCGCTTGGGCTTGAGAGAGGATGGTGGACATAAATGAGCAAAGCCTAAATGTTGGTCTATGCCTTGATCTCGCTTCCAAGGTGCGAGAGCGCCAATTATTACTTCAGGAAGAATTTGGGTCTTTAAGGCTGAAAAGCCCATGAATCAAAGCTTCCAGTTATTGCCTTAATTGAACATCCATTGAACTGTCCTAGACCGAGCGATAAATAGGACAGTCCAAGTAGTATTCTCAAAACGTTAGGGCGCTTGTTAGTTGCCAAAGATCATCTTCTTCGTGCTCTCTGTGATGCCATAGGTGTACTCACGCTTGTCTCCCCACGGTTCAACGTGGACCAAGCCAGTTGCGTCCACTTCGGTGTATGTAGACTTCGCCTCGATGCCTCGCACACGGTCGCTCAGCCAGTCCGCAACCATTGTGTAAGCCTCCGGGCCTAGCTGACCAGCACGGCTGGCATGCATGCCGTGGTCTTCGCCCTCGTAGAAGATTAAAGACTTGGGACCTGTCAGGCTGTTGAGGAAGCCAAAGGTATAGCAGGAATCGGTCAACTGGTCGTCCTCACCTGCTGCTACTAGAAACGGACACTTGATGTGCGGAGCGAGCTTGGAGACGTCAAGCTTCTGGGTGAGCTGGTCGAGTTCCGCTTCGTCCTTGGCACCTGTCATGTACATAAACCGCAGCTTGAACGTCGGGCTCGCCGTCTGAAAGATCGAGAAGCCACTGGACTCGAAGTTGGTCATGGCGACTCCGCAGGCTAGAAAACGTGGTTCAGCGGCAGCCAGTGTGGACGCCCAATAAGAGCCGAAGCTTAAGCCGTGCACAACGATCCGTTTGGGATCGATCTCCGGTCGGGTAGCGGCGACGTCGAACGCAGATGGACCCAATTTGCCGTAGGTATCCGGGTTGTACCATACTTCCCGAATCAGCGACTCACCCTGCCCAGGACCATCAACGGCAAGGACAGCGAAGCCTCGCTGCAGCCACTTGTCCCCGTCCATTGCGACCGACAGCTCTTTCCAGCCGTCCATGCCCGAGACAATAACGACACAGGGGACCTGCTCGCCCTGCTTGTAAGTTGGTGGGAGGGAGAGAATCGCTGGCACCGACCGGTCCTCAAACGGAACGTCGAGCTGCTCGATGTGCCGACCAGCAAGCTGGATGAACTTCGCATAGCAATCAGTCTTTTTCTGATTCAGCTCCAGGTTCAGAGGCGTGTTCGCCTCAATCGACCACTGCGCGCCACCATAGAGAATGTTAGCAGTAAAGAAGCTCTCTCGGGCCGTGACCTCGTGGCCCTGCTTCAGTTCAGCTTCGGCGCGCAGCTCCCGACGGCGCGCCGCCTTCATGAACTCGCGCATCATGTCGTTGTAGGTCTTGACCAGGTGACGAAGAGCGATGAAGTCGCCCTGTGAATCGTGTCCGCAGGCAGCAGCCATATAGCCCAGACGCCCCTGGTCCCACTCAGGACCCATCAGGTTAATAATGGCATCTAGCAGCCAGCGCTGTTCAGAGAAGCGTTTCGCACGACGGGTGACATCGAGAGGCATTGTTGGCATGATTTTACTCCTGTTTTTGAGGGTTTTCAAAGAATTGAGCCTTCTACGGGCGCTCGTGTCGGATGCGACGAACACATCTACGGCGATCCTATGACCTTAGGTAGGTGCGTTCCCGAAACTCAGTTCACGTATTCAGAACACAGAATTAGCGGCTGTCTTTACAGAGACATTCTCCAGTTCACTTCGCGCAGGCTCTTAGCAGCGATGACTTCCTGGAAAATGCCGGGATAGTGTTCAACACCAGGGATACTCTCTTCTTCCGGCTTGTAGCTGCCACGGCTGGAGTTCCATGCGTCCGCACTCTCCCAGAAGGCGATGTTGATGTACTGGAAGCGCCCGACACCTACACTAGCGTTTTTGTGCAGGTGGGTTTCAATAAAGCCAGGTGTACTGGAGAAGACTCGCGTAGTCTCGTTCCATGCCCTCAGGAATTCTTCCTCTTTGTCTGTGGGGACGACAAAGGGATTGATTAAAGCAACTGGCATGTTCTAGCTCCGTAAAATTGGGGAAGTGTACATATACGCAGCAAATAGTACGGTTCAGTACTATTATGTACCAACGCTAGAGATTTTTGCCAGCCTGATGTATGAAGAAGACTCAAGCACTGTCCCTATTGGCTCCTGAGTCTAGTGGTTGGTCTGCACAAATGCCATCGCATGCTATTTCACTGCTTCAATTACCTCCCCTAGTCGCTTGAACCCTCGAATCCCTAGCCATCGCTTTTGAGCATTCAGCACTTGTTGGCTTAATGCTTAAGTCAATGTATTCTTCGCCCATAGAGCTAAGTCTAGCTATATTTAGGCTTAGAAACTTTCGTGCGTCCCGTTAAGAAATGAGCAAACGAGGCTCTCAAGTAAAAAAGCATGGACCTGGGCGACCCCGCGACGACGAACGCGAACTGCGGAACGAGGCAATTCTGGAAGCCGCGACGGCGGTGTTTCTCGAGCAGGGCTTTGCTCGCGCGAGTACAGATGAGATTGCGCGACGTGCGGGTGCGTCCAAGCAGACGCTCTACTCGCTTTATCCCAGTTGGCTTACTTGCCTTGGTCGCTTCCCTATACATCCTCTGGCAGATACGGCAACTACTTTTACTCGTATTTAGTGCTGTTGTGTTAGCCACTGCCTTAAATCGACTGGCTCGACGGCTTCAACGCTTAGGTATCCGCCGTGGATTTGCCGTGATGCTTGCTGTGGGGCTTCATACCACCAATGGCGATCGCACTTCTAGATGCTCCATGGAAATCCCTGGCTGTGTTGGCTCTCTACTTTGTCATTCAGCAGACTGAGAGTAATTTCTTAACGCCTATCGTTATGGCGTGTCAAGTTTCACTACTACCAGCCGTAACGTTACTTGCTCAAGTATTTTTCGCCAGCTTCTTTGGCTTTTTGGGATTATTGCTGGTACTACCCTTGACCGTTGTCGGTCAGATTTGGCTCAAAGAAGTGTTGATTAAAGATATTTTGGATCAATGGCACCCTCGACATGGAGACAATGCCGAGCCAACTGACCTCTGTGTTGGTGATGAACCAGTTGAATCTGATGGATTAAC
>JAFAVL010000298.1 GCA_019242465.1 Chroococcidiopsidaceae cyanobacterium CP_BM_RX_35
TAGGTGCTTGGCTAATTGCCTAATGATATGGAGCTCGACTCTGTAGGAATAAAGTAATAACTGTACTGATTTAATTCCAGTGTTTTTTATGTCAACTGGTTGCGGGTTTTGTGTAAAAGTTGATGTGAAATATTGAATGGCAAGGTCAAATTGAGCCTTCGAGGAGAAAGGACGATATATTTTGATGGTTTCCATGCTCTTTTTCACAATATCCTCGCTTCCCAGGCACGACAAATCTGGGTCTCTCAGGCCGCGACCTCTTGGAGAATAGATGACGAGAATTTTAGCTGTGGCAAAAATGCCGGAGATTGATCATCGTATAAGCCAGGCTTTTCATGGCATAGTGCAACTGACTGATGCGTTCGAAGCGCAGCAGTAAACGACGGAACTTATCTTCCCAGGCGAACACCCGCTCGATGGTGAAAAACCGTTCCTGATAAATAGCTGGGTTGAACAAAGGCTGGCGTCCACGCTTGGGAGCGCGTCTGCCTCGTGGATTTGCCGGAATATTAGGGACCAGGCCACGATTGAAAATGGCTTTGCGGTTCTCCCGACTATCGTAAGCTGCATCCAGACTGACGATGGTCTTGTGCAGTTCGAGTCCGACATGCTTAGCGATGCAAGTCACTTGGGGCAATGCTTTGAGCAACAGCGGTGACTCATGGTGATTCCCAGGGGCTGAAACAAAAGGAGCGATTACATTGCAGTGGCGATCACAGAAGGCAACAACTTTGTCTCCTTTCAAGTGCTTGTGCCCGTTGAATCCGAGATTGTCGCCGCCTTTCTTCGCCGCTGTGGTTGTCCCATCACCGTGGATGACACTGATGTCGAGGTACTCTTTCTGGTGCAGCAGCGACACAGACCCCGTAAAAATGGCATCAAAGCACCCATGGGCTTCAAAACGCCTAAAGGCAAGATAGATTCTGGTGTAGTGGATCTCTGGTAGCCCATCCTTGTTCTTTTCAATGGGCAGCTCTTTCCACTGACACCCGAGATACAACCGAGATACAACAGTTTAAGAATAGGCTCTTTATGGATTCCAGGGATCTAGAGTTCTAATGGCAGTCAGGAGGTACAATACACACTCTGACTAGCTTTGAGAACTTTCCTGCCCGTGACTATTCCTGTGCTGATTAACCTTCAAACCTTGATTGATGAACAGAAGTGCTATGAAACTGTACGCCAACTGCGATGGCCAGAAAGTGTGGCTTGTAGCCAATGTGGTGCAAAATCTGTGGTCAAACGAGGTTTCGATGAGACTCAGCCACATCGGCAGCGCTATCAGTGCCGGACTTGTTGTGCTCGGTTTGATGACCTAAGCGATACAATTTTCTGTGGACACCACCAACCCTTGCAGACATGGATTCTCTGTCTGTACTTAATGGGATTGAATCTCTCGACACACCAGATTGCGGCTGAACTCGACCTGAACAAGGATGATGCACAGCAGATGACAAGCCAACTACGCGCGGGCATAGTGGAGAAAAAACCTGAGGTTGTCTTGTCAGGGGAGGTTGAATGTGATGAGCTTTACTTAATCGCTGGCTTCAAGGGTCAGCCCGCCGATGTGAAAAAAAGGGGCGACTCGGTCGTTCAAGACGGCTGAAAGCTAAGCCAGGGAGAGGAACATTAGAGAAAGAAAAGCCTCCCATTTTCGGTATGATTCAACGAGGAGGAGAGGTAATTATCCAAATGCTGTCCAATGTCAAGCAATCCACCATTGCACCTGTAATTCAGAAGATGGTCTCACCAGGTACGCTCATCTTCACTGACGAATACAGCATCTACGCTCGCCTAACTCAGTGGGGATATGGTCACAAGAGTGTGAATCATGGGCAAGGAGAATATGCTCGAGACGAGGATGGAGATGGGTTTTACGAAGTCCATGTCAATACAATGGAAGGATTCTGGTCATTGTTACGCTCTTGGTTGCGTCCACATCGAGGAATTTCTCAAGATAAACTGCCGCTCTATTTAGGGTTTTTTGAGTTCGTTCACAATGTCCGAAAACGAGGGAAAACCCTGTTGTCATCTCTGTTAGAGTGCCTTCTTCGGTAGATCCCTGGAATCCATAAAGAGCCTATATCTTATACTAAAGCTAGTGATACAATACTGTGGTGAGTAAAAAGTGGTCAATATTAATCCATAGAGTTGCCCAACCAAAATGAATTTGTATGACCTCGACTACGGTCTATGGCTTGAAGCTCAAATTACTAATCTCAGGCATCGCCAGTGGGACGCCCTCGACATCGATCGTTTGGTTGAGGAGCTAGAAGCATTGAGCGCCAGCAATAAACGCGAACTCTACTCATATTTAGTTATTGTCCTGGCGCATCTACTTAAGTGGGAGTTTCAACCGTCGCACAGAGCGGGCAGTTGGAAGGGTTCAATCCAAAACGGCAGGCGGCGAATTGCTCGACTGTTCAAAGACCAACCGAGTCTAAAACCCTACTTGTTTGAAATTCTGCTCGAAGCCTACCAGGAAGCTTGTGAGCTAGCTCAAGATGAAACTGGGTTGCAATTGTTTCCATTTGAGCTAACCTATAGCGTTGAAGAAATTTTGAGCCTGGAGTTTTTTTCAGGACAGCCGTCTGATTGAGTATGTACAACCAACATTCTGCTTCGGATAACTTACCTCCGATTAAACTCATTCCTTTCCCTACAGCAGGGGCAGAACCAACCGCACCTACTTGTAGAAAACCGGGCAGAGCCACCAGGATTCAAACCCCTCACGATCTCCGCTGGCTCAAAGTTCAAGAGTTTCTCCGCAGCAGTGGTTTATCCCCCAACACCCGGAGGGTTTACGAACGGGAGTTGAAGCGGTTCCTCAACTGGACGGAGCTGCATTGGCAAGAGTTGCGCTCGCGCCACATCGGGCAATACAAAGAATACCTGATGGATCAGGTCGAAACAGACCAGAAGAAACGGCTGTCGAAAAACAGCATCAATACGGCTCTCGCTGCGCTCAAAAGCTTCTTCAATTGGCTCAGCCTGACCTACCCAGAAGTTGTGAGTGCTAACCCAACAGTAGGGGTGAAGTTTGAGCAGGTGCCTATACCTCCAGCCCAGAGCTTGACAGAAGAACAGGTGCAGCAGGTGTGGGCAGCGCTAGAGCATTTGGGTGAGACTCAGCAGCGGGACACAGTACTGGTTCACGTCCTTAGTCATGGCTTACGTGCAGGGGAGATTGTAACGCTGAATCTAGCAGCATTCGATGGTAGGCTGTTGTTCCTGGCGGATACAAAAACTGATGAGCCGCGCCTGGTGCCATTGCGTCGGGAGAGCTGTGAGGTTCTCAAGAACTATCTTCAGTGGCGGGAGTTACAGGGAGAAGTACTGGCAGGCGATCGCCCTTTGATTCTGTCTCATCACAACAGGTGCCGTGGTGAGCGATTGAGCTATCATGGCATCTATTTTGCCGTGGAAAGGATTGGAGAACTGGCGGGGATTCCAGATTTGCATCCCCACCAGTTTCGGCATAGCTATGCGACGAATCTGCTGTTGCAAGGGCTCGACCCAACTCATGCTAAGCGCCTGACCGGGCATCAGAGCGAGAAGGCGTTTCGGAGATATACATTGCGGAGTGAGCAGGAGGCAGCGATCGCGGCTTATTATCGAGTGATTGGAGAGGAGCCAGGGGAATAAAATCTACAGTTCGAGAATCTCAAGAACAAGCCATGAATTCAACTTGTGGCAATAAAGGTTCCTAGACTATACCAATGCCAGTAAATCCCCAACGTTTGAGCAATCTTCCGAGCTGGATACCAGGAAAAGATTCTACTGCCCAATTTACTCCTGAGCTGGAACCATGAGTATTGAGATA
Source organism: Chroococcidiopsidaceae cyanobacterium CP_BM_RX_35 (assembly GCA_019242465.1). Next base: position 3,824 of record JAFAVL010000298.1, read on the forward strand.
GCTGAGTGGATATGTCAAATAGATTGTGTCAAGCAACTGGTTGCGGGTTTTCTGAAAAGTGAGCCTCAATATTGACCAACAAGGTTCAATGGAGCATTCAACGAGGCAAACAGCTCCGTTTTGAGCTGATTCTTTGAGCTGTTTCCCAATATTCTCGTTTTCAAGGCACTATAAATCGGGGTCTCTTTCGTCGAGACCTCCAGGAGAATGGATGAGGAGGAAGAGGTTAGCTCTGGCAGAAATGCCGGAGATTGATCATCGTGTACGCCAGGCTTTTCAAGGCGTAATGCAACTCACTAATCCTCTCAAAGCGCAGCAATAAGCGTCGAAA
>JAFAVL010000413.1 GCA_019242465.1 Chroococcidiopsidaceae cyanobacterium CP_BM_RX_35
GCTGGTTTTCTTGGTTGAGAATAGCGAAATTTATTGAGAATAACTTACGCAAAAATATACCTTCCAGCCATCGCATTCTCAATAAAACAACTAAAAAGCATTGTTTATTGCCAAAGCTGAAATAGCACAATAATCTATTCCGCTTCCTGATAAACTTACCGTTTGTAGCCGCAAACGCGCATCAGAAGCAGGAGCTTGGGAAAGCGATCCCTGTTGGCGGCAAGGTAAGGGGAAAACCCGCTTCAGACTGCTACGAAATCAAATCCCTGCTGCCTACTCAAGATTATGGTTGAATTCTTGCGTTGTACAGCCGGAGAGATGCTCTAGCAGGAATATTGTTGTAAAACTGTTGGTCATACTGCTCCCCGTTGACTCAGCCGAACCTTTGCAACGACATATCAATGCCTCCATAAGGCTTTCTGAAAAAATAAGCTAATAATTTTTATACTGTTTTAACTATATAAATGGTTTTTACTGTTTATATAGTTTATTGAGTTCATCAGTCGCTAAGGCGCAAGATACTTGAGACCTCATCAGTCAAGCTCTCTATCTCCTGGATGGCTGCTGAAGCTTTGGTGCCGAAGTTGTGTACTGTTTGCCCGAAGACTGCCGACTGTCGATAAATTTGCCGGTGCCGCACGTAGGTTTTAGCTAATTCAATCCCGAACTCTGGCAAAATTTCTAAACTTTCCTGCGCCAGAGTCGTATGAGGTTGGCATTGGTTCATCACCAGCCTTGATTGCAAAGACTCGTTGAGTTCACTGACGTTAATAATCACCTGGCGGATGCCAACCGCTGCCCACATGTCTAATGGGGAGGGGATGATTGGCACCAGAGCCAAGTCAGCAATTAATAAAGCACTCTGAGGAACAGGAGAGTCAGCCGCCGGTGGGCAATCAATAATGATGCCGTCATAATCATCAACGAACTTTTTGACTTCTCGGTGAACTTTAGCATTGGCCGCGCTTAAGCCAACTACTGATGCGGGGAAGGGAGTTTCATCATTGGCTGAGGCAGCCCATCGAGTTGCTGTGCCTTGGGGGTCTGCGTCTACAACCAGAATTTTGTAGCCTCGTCGAGATAAAGCTCCGGCCAGCTGCATGCTGAGAGTGGTCTTTCCAGGGCCACCCTTTTGATTCGCTACGGCAATAATTTTCGCTGTCATAAGATGCCAAGTCTCCCCCCCAAAAAGTATTTATATAGTTTCTACTGTTTATAATTTTTATATTGTTTACTTAGTTTCCCATACTTCCATCTCAAACCTCAACACCATAAAACTATTTATACGGTTTATAGTTTTTATATTGTTTATTCAGTTATTTGGCTTTCCGACCATTAAGGGAGTTAAGGCTACATGACCAGAAAAAGTATGAAATCAGCATTGAGTGCTTCTCTTAAAGCGGAAGATGAGGCAGTGAAAAGCCGCTTTGAGAGAGCTGAGAGCTTGCTAGGTGATAAGTCTGAGTCGAATAGCAAGTTGGCGACACCTGAAGCTGAAGAACAGGGTGGCAAAGAACGAGTCAAAAAAGAACGAGTCGTGAGGGATAGCTTTACACTGCCCTATGAAGATTATGAGCTGATTGCCGAACTCAGACAGCGCTGTCTCAACTCAGCTGTCAACGTGACCAAAAGCGAGGTGATTCGCGCTGGTCTTCATGCTCTCATGAATCTACCTGATGAGAACTTGCTTCAGATGATGGCAAGTCTGACAAAGGTAAAGACTGGGAGACCAGCCGGAACAGTATAAACCCTCTGCCGTAGCAGTCAGTACTCGCTTTCAGCTCACGCTGACGCTTCAACCCCAAATCAATGCTGTTTGACCCAATGGATGTTCCAGATTTCCCGGTTGAGCGCTTGTTCGACTGACATTCTTCCCTCACCCACGATCATGACGCGATTTCGACATGACCAATTTGCTAAGGATTATCTCAAAGAGTTATTAGCACCTCTGGGTGAAGTTCAAGCTCCCCGCTCTGTACCAGGTGAGGTTCGGGAAATAGATGTTTGGTTTGCTCCATCACCACAACCGGCTTTAGAGCCGCAGACGCTGGGGATTCTAGGTCGATTAGCTGCTAGTCCTTGCTTGTTAGAACCTTTCCGCAATCCACCCACGCCTACAGAAATTCGTAGTTGTCTGTTGAAGTTGTTTGAGCTGCATGGCGAATTCCAGCGCCAAGCCAGACGAGATGAGCAGCGCCTTCAGGAGGCTGATTTGCCGAGATTGTGGATTCTTTCTCCTACAGCGTCAGGACCACTCCTCGATGGATTTAGGGCGATTGTTGATGAGGAGAATTGGATGAGAGGGATCTACTTTCTAGCAGATTATTTAAGAGCTGCCGTGGTGGTGATTCACCAGTTACCGCGCACTCCTGAAACACTCTGGCTCAGAATTTTGGGCAAGGGGACAGTTCAAAAACAGGCGATTAGTGAACTGGCTTCCCTGAGAGTCAATCATCCTTTGCGTGCTAATGCACTTTTATTACTGACGAATTTGCAGGCTTCCTTACAAACAAGTGAAGATCTAGATGAAGAGGAGCAGGAGTTGATTATGGAATTGTCACCACTAGTAGTGCAATGGCGGGAAGAGGCTTTAAGGGAAGGAGAGATGCGAGGAATACAACAAGAACGGCGTCAAGTTGTGGAAAACTTGCTTCGGTTCCGCTTCGGTTCGCTAGATGAGCAACTCCTCGCAATTATTGAGCCGCTGTTGGAGTTGCCGCCAGAGGAATTTACTCGCCTACTGCTGCAATTATCTCGCGAGGAACTGCTGACTAGGTTCGGCTCCCCAAACCTTTGAGGCAGCGCTCAAGTATCTGCCGTACCACAAGAGTACGAGAGGGACGACGACGGGAAGCCCCCTAATCCCAGTAGTTGTTGGAGCGGATGCAACAAGAAGCTCTCGGCGCAAGGAGCGCCAATTCCCATGAATATTAAATGTCAAGTGCTTTGTAGTGTCGTGACAGCTACATAGACAGATAAAAACGAAAATGATCAAGAGAAATTTATAGTCAAGCCAACTGAGGTCGCATTGACTTCTGAACAGGAAGCAGAACTAGCAACGCGACAACTAAGATCGCAACGACAATTAAGATCGCCGCGACAATTAAGATCACAGGCTCAACTCGACGGCAACAGTGTCTCAACTGTATGAATGTTGGCCGACCGTGCTGCTGCTTGCTTGCGATAGCTTTGTGTGTGAATTTCCACAATCAACCCATGATGCACAAGCCGATCAACGGCAGCAACGGTCATCATGGTATCGGCAAAAATCTGGTCCCACTGACTGAAGGGCTGATTTGCTGTGATGAGCAGACTCTTACGTTCGTAACGATGGGCGATGAGTTCAAACAAGACTGAGGTTTCAGCCTCAGATTTTTTCACGTAGCCCAAGTCGTCAAGAATGAGCAAGTCAAAGCGGTCAAGCTTCTTAAGTGTTGAGTGCAGTTGCAATTGCAGTTTAGCCTGCTGCAACTGTTGCACCAAAGCAGTGGCGGCAAAAAACTTGACTCGTTGACCCAACTCCACCATGCGCCGGGCAAGCCCTGCTGCTAAATGGGTATTGCCAACGCCCGAAGCTCCAAAAATTAAACAGTTCTCGGCTCGGTCCAACCACTTTGGGTCATCTGCCAACTGCATCAGTGGAGCAGGATTAAGCTGGGGACAGTGACTGAACTCAAAGTTGGTAAGACTTTTTCCGAGTGGCAGTTGCGCTTCTGCCAGTGCGCGTTGCAGCCGGACTTGATCTCGGCGGTGAGCCTCCAACTCGCAGAGCGAAGCGCAAGAATTGTGCATAAGACCACTGCTCCTGCATAGCTTGGGACTCGATAGATTCCCAATGACTCAGCATGTGAGATAGCCGGAGCTGTTTGAGGTATAGGCTTAAACTCTGATACGGACTGGCTGATGTGGGAGCGGGAGGCAGTAGTAAGGAGTTGGTCATAGCTCGATAAATCGTGTTGTGTGATACTAAGTTGGGGTAAGCTCCGAACACTCGGAAAAAACTGCTGTTGCAATCGGTTCAAGTTCAGGGTTTGAGCCTTGATACCAAGTTGCAGTCAGATACAGTATGATGTCGAAGGGAATTAAAATGTGCCAGTAGGAAAACGCTCTTAGATTTCACCAACCTTTCCTGAAGT
>JAFAVL010000426.1 GCA_019242465.1 Chroococcidiopsidaceae cyanobacterium CP_BM_RX_35
GCTAAGCCATGAACCTGAAATCCACAATAGACTAGATAGTCATTTAACATCTGCCGATTGACTTCGTTATCTTCAATCAGCAAAATTCGCCAAGGAAGTGGGTTCGTGGAGGAGCCTTTACCTGGTTTTACTGTTCGCTTACTGCTCACGATCTTTGCCAATGAAGGAATCGCGTCGAAAGTGACACTGAAAACTAGGCTTCAGCAATACAGCTAAATTTGATAGTAACTTTGGTTAAAAAGCTATCTACATCAAAGCTGTAGAAAGCAACTTACCTATCTCACCACCCAAAAGCATTGTTAGTGAGGTTGTATTCAATGCTCCCCGCCTTGTCTTGCGTGAAGCAAATTGAGCCTGCCTCTATACCAGGGGTACAGCTTAAAATCAGGTTGGCTCACCTGTATCTAGAGTTTCCCAGGGATTCGGATTCTACTGCAATCATCCTCTACTACCACCATCCCAATTGGCATCAGTAAATATACCAAGCTTGTCTAGATTAGGCACTGAAAGTTATGATGTTGGCGGCAGCTAGAAGCAATTGCCTCAAGCGTCTACGCTAAACTTCAACTACGCAAAAACTGCGCAATTCTGCTAACAGCTGTTTCTAGTACTTGTGGGTCATGTACCAAGGCAAATCGGACATACCCTTCACCAGCTTTCCCAAAGCCAGCTCCAGGTGAAGCGGCGACGCCAGTGGCTTCAACTAACTGGGTGCAAAATCTGATGGAATCCTGAGTCCAGGGTTCGGGCAACTGAGCCCAAATGTACATTGTGGCAGTTGGGGTGGGAACCTGCCAGCCATGCCGATGTAAAGCACTGATAAACGCATCTCGTCGCTCTTGAAACGTAGCAATGGCAGCCTTTACCCCTGCTTGAGGTCCGCTAAGGGCAGCGATCGCTCCCTGCAAAATTCCCTGGTACTGGTTGAAATCGACTGCCGCTTTCACCCGTCGCAAAGCCCGAATTAGCTCAGCATTGCCAATTGCATAGCCAATTCGGAAGCCCCCCATGTTGTAAGACTTGGAAAGAGTGAAAAACTCAATCGAGACACTTTTTTCTGGATCGGCTTGGAGAATTGAGGGGGCAGTTGTACCCTCAAATACGAGATCAACGTAGGGAAAGTCATGCACTAGTACTAGATTGTACTGTTGACAAAAGGCAACAGCAGTCTGGAAAAAAGACAAAGGCGCGATCGCCGTAGTAGGGTTGTGAGGATAGCTAAGCACCATCATCCGGGACTGCTCTAGGACTGGTGCTGGAATCTCGTCAAACACTGGCAAAAACTCGTTTTCTGCCTTCAATGGCATTGGGTAGATCTGACCACTAGCTAAGTAGATACCCCCAGCATGAGAAGGATATCCCGGATCGAGCAAGAGGGCAAAGTCGCCGGGATTTAGCACTGCTAGGGGTAAATGGGCTGTGCCTTCCTGAGAGCCAATTAGGGGCAGAACTTCGGTTTCTGGATCGATGGGAATACCGAATTTCTGCTCGTACCAGGTGGCAGCTGTCTGACGAAAAGCTTGAGTGCCATGGAATAACAAGTAGCCGTGGGTACTAGGGTCAGATAGAGTCTGAGTAATTGCCTCAATCACATGTAAACCAGTTGGCAAGTCTGAAGACCCCAGCGACAGGTCAATCAAGTCTCGCCCAAGTGCTTTAGCCCTTGCCTTCGCCTGGTCCATATCTGCAAATACATTGGCTTGCAGGGGTTCTAAACGCTTAGCAAACTGCATAATTTCTAACTTAGCTGTCAAAAAAGTATGACACGTAAATGTTAATTCAGCTTTCAGCCTTGCTTTGGCAAGTGATTTTCTAGAAGGCTGCCCAACTTCTGTTTTCCAATGACTCCCTCTGAAGATTCCAGCACCTCAGTCCCTTGAAACAATCTGAGTGCTGGTACCCCTGCCACTTGATATTGCTTCACAGTGCCAGGGTTAGGATCGACTTCCATCTTGACGACTTTTAGGCGATCGCTATATGTATTAGCAGCCCAGTCCATTACTGGTGACATTAACTGGCAAGGACCACACCATGAAGCCCAAAAGTAAACTAATACTGGTTGCTCGGCTTGCAAAACTTCCGAGTCAAATTCACTATCTGTGATGACATTAACGCTGCTCATAGTCCCATTTAAAAACTGTATGGAATACAAAGGAATCTTATTAAGTAGCAGAGGGACAGCGACCTATCCCCTGTCTCTCCGCTCCTTTATTCTCTTCAAAGTTGGTCCAACTGCTTTTTCAACTGCTCTAATTCCGCATCAACGACTTCGTTAGACTGTGAGCCAGTCGATTGCTGATGCGCTTGTGGCAGTTGAGGCTGGTTTTGAGCTTGCTCAAGGAAGTCGCCGGAGCTTCCTCCGGCGAAGCCTTGAGGTGACGCAGGCAGCGATTTGTTCTGCACTTGAGCTTTCAAAGCAGCTAATTCATCATCAACATCGCTACCAGCTTCCAGGGCTGCAAATTGGCTTTCTAAGTTATTGCCTACCAACTCTGCTGCTGATTGCGCCCGCGCTTCTTGCAGCAAGACTTTTTCTTCCATCCGCTCGAAGGCTGCCATGGCACTGTTGTTGCCAATCCGCCCTACAGTGCTTTGGAGTTGCTCCTGAGCTTTGGCAGACGTAATGCGTGCCTTGAGCATATCTTTCTTAGTCTTGGCTTCGGAAATCTTACTTTCCAGACCGATTAAGTTACGCTTGAGGGTTTCAATCTGACCGCTTTGATTATCCAGTTGAGCTTTGAGGGTGTTGGCGGTTTCGCTGTAAGTCTTCTTGCGCTCCAGCGCTTGCCTTGCCAAATTTTCGTCCCCTTTTTCCAGCGCTAAGCGAGCATTACGTTCCCACTTTGTGGCTTCACTTTGGGATTGGTTGTACTGTTGCTCAGTGCGTTTTTGAGCAGCAATAGATTGGGCAACGCCTTGGCGTAGCTGTACCAAGTCTTCCTGCATATCCAGGATTGACTGTTCTAGAATTTTTTCTGGGTCTTCTGCTTTGCTAACCATGTCATTCAGGTTAGCTCTGACAACTCGACTAACGCGATCAAATAATCCCATAACTTTTGTCTTTCCTTATTTTTAACTTGACACTCCCACTGATAGAACGCTAAACGCTTATCAAGGGCTCCTTGATCATTGAAAGTCAACTTGCTCTATGGTAGCTATAAGAGCGTTTTGACCGACAAGAGGGACTGTTAAGGCGGGGGAAAAAGGATAGAGCTACTCCCCCTCATCCCTTTTCGTAGGTCCTAATTCAGGCAGTTGGGCTGGTTCTTTTGCGCTCGGCAACATCTGCGCTTTCATGCTTGCCAGTTCCGCATCAACATCACTGCTAGATTCTAGAGCGGCAAATTGCTTTTGTAGATCGTCAGTTCCGAGTTCAGCGATCGCTTGTGATTGGGCTTCTAGCTGTAGAACCTTTTCTTCCATGCGCTCAAAAGCACTCAAGGAGTTTTTGGTGTCAAACCCACCCAACATCTCGTTAAGCTTCTGAGTTGCTTGCGCCGATCGGGCACGAGCAATAAATAGATCTTTTTTCGTTCTCGCCTCGGCAATTTTACTTTCTAGTGTCCGCATATCTTGCTTCAGCCTGACTACCACAGTGTTTTGCTGCTCTAGCTGAGCCTGCATCGCTGTTGCCGTTTCCTGGTAGGATTTTCGCTTGGTCAATGCTTCCCGCGCTAAGGCATCATTGTTTTGTTGCAGGGCGAGCTGGGCGCGGCGATACCACTCTTCAGCTGTTGTCTGGGCTTGATTTGCCTGCCTTTCAGTACGTTTTTGGCTAGCGATCGCGCTTGCCACTGCCTGCCGCAGCTGCACCAGATTCTCCTGCATATCTGTGACCGCCTGTTCCAGGATTTTTTCTGGATCTTCCGCTTGATTAACTAGACTGCTGGTGTTAGAGCGAATTATCCGAAGGATACGGTCAATCAGTCCCATGACGGCGCTCCATTCTGTTTGCTGGGGTTCTTAGTAAGGTCGCCCTCTGCCCACTCCTGTAGCTCTTATACAGCTAAGTTTTCAGACGGAGCAAACCTAGTCAGACTATTTGTCTCATCGTATCGTATTTCCGTTCCCAACTTTTCGCTATAGTTCGCAGCCTGAATTATGAGTGAAAATTGTAGCAATGAAGTACGGCACAATCTGAGGCAGCAGGATTGGCAGCATGACCTTTAAATCACTCAATCGCATAATAGGTACTTTACAAGCGCAGAATGGGTGGCAGGAACCGCCATTCCACCGCCTACTCAAGTGTTGGCCTGAAGCTGTGGGAACTGTGGTTGCCTCTCATACTCGACCTCTCTCAATCCAGCGGGATGTTCTGTGGGTGGCAACTTCTAGCGCTGTCTGGTCACAAGAACTTACCTTCGGTCGTCAGCAACTTTTAACAAAGTTAAACACTTATCTGCCCATACCTCTAGCGGATATTCGCTTTTCTACAGCTCAATGGCAGCGCCCTAAAGACAAAGGATTAGATGCTGGCAATGAGCCACAAACTGATTTTTGGCGGGAGCATCCTAGTCTTGTAGAGATGCCTCGCATACCCAAACTGACTGAAACGCCTAACTCTCAAAATCCCAAGGCAGCTTTTCAACACTGGGCTCGGGTCATGCAAGCGCGATCACACGGACTACCCCTTTGTCCTCAGTGTCAGTGTCCTACCCCTGTAGGCGAACTTCAGCGATGGGATGTCTGTGCTATCTGCGTGACTAAAAAGAGGTAGGAGAAAATTGATTTATATCTTATGCATCTATCTTTAGTTATAAATGTTGTTTGATTCTCTTTATATTCTATTTCAATAGACTTTATGAACTGGCTGGGCGATAGAAAAATCTTATTCTTTAAGTCTAATGTCGAGAGTTGTTCTATCTCTGTTTCCGCCATCCTAACTTGATCCCCTACCTATTTGCCTCAAAACTGGTTTGGTAACACCATGACCTTTTGCACAATCTTTTTACACAAATATTGAAATTTATAACAACAGTATAAATAAAATCTGAAGATTACTTTTGAGCCGGGATCGCTAAAACCCAGACCAATTCATCATTTGGTAGCTACAATCTGCCTTAAGCATAAACGCAAAATGAAACGCGTAGACCATTCCTTAAATGGTATTTTCATGAAGCCTCTAAACTTTTTAACTTCTGCTTGCCGATATTGTCGGTTTTACCAGCCGGAAGGACGGCGCGGTGGTGTGTGTCTTTCTCTTGGGGTGCCAGTTCAAGGTTGTTGGAAAGCTTGTGTTCTGGCAAAGCCGCCATTCGCACCTACTTGGGGAAGTTTAGAAGGGATTATGAAGTGGTCAAATGAGCCTGGAGTTTTACCTGCTTCCCAACAGCTCGTCTCGAAGTTAGAGCCTAAGCTTGACAAAACAGCCTTGGATTTTGGATTGACCGCACCTAAAAGAGGATGCAGCATGGGATCTTAGATAAACGGATGTTGGATTGGTTCTGCACCGCCGCCAGTCGCTCACGGGGAAACCACCTCTGGCGGCGCTAGCTCATTAGGATTGGGGCTTCACCGAAATTCTTCTTAATCCAAATTTTAAGGAAGCCAGGGGTATTGGCGAAAATTGGGTTGACGCTTCTCCAAAAATGCCTGTTTCCCTTCAGCTCCTTCTTCAGTCATGTAATAAAGTAGAGTGGCATTTCCTGCCAGTTCCTGTAAACCAGCTTGACCATCGCAGTCGGCATTAAATGCAGCCTTCAGACACCGAATCGCGATTGGACTTTTCGCTAATATTTCGTTAGCCCACTGGATGCCTTCTGATTCAAGCTGCTCTACTGGCACAACGCAATTAACCAAGCCCATTTCCAGTGCTTGAGCAGCAGTGTACTGACGACAAAGAAACCAAATTTCCCGCGCCTTTTTTTGACCGACGC
>JAFAVL010000131.1 GCA_019242465.1 Chroococcidiopsidaceae cyanobacterium CP_BM_RX_35
GGACGACTAGCGATCGCCCATGGACAGATGGAAGAGGGAGAGCTAGAGTCTACTATGCTCACCTTTAGCAACGGAGAAGCCGATATCCTTGTCTGCACCACCATCATTGAATCTGGCTTGGACATCCCGCGTGTCAACACCATTTTGATCGAAGATTCTCAGCGATTTGGTCTTTCCCAGCTCTACCAGTTGCGGGGGCGAGTTGGGCGAGCGGGGATTCAAGCTCATGCATGGCTGTTCTACCCCAGACAAAGGATGTTATCGGATGCTGCACGCCAGCGATTGCGGGCAATTCAAGAATTCACTCAGCTAGGCTCTGGATATCAGTTGGCAATGCGCGATATGGAAATTCGGGGAGTCGGTAATCTCTTAGGAGCAGAACAGTCGGGTCAAATGGATGCCATTGGCTTCGACCTCTATATGGAGATGCTGGAAGAATCGATCCGAGAAATTCGCGGGCAGGAGATTCCTCAAGTTGATGACACGCAAATTGACCTCAATCTCACTGCTTTTATCCCAACTGACTACATTCCAGATTTAGATCAAAAGATGAGTGCCTATCGGTCGGTTGCTGCTGCCAAATCTCAAGAAGAATTAACGCAGCTAGCAGCAGAGTGGGGTGATCGCTATGGTCCTATCCCCACAGCGGCGGCGCAGTTGTTGCGAGTGATGGAACTCAAACAGCTAGCCAAGTCGTTAGGCTTTAGTCGTATTAAACCAGAAGGCAAGCAGCACATCATCTTGGAAACGCCAATGGAAGAACCCGCTTGGAATCTTTTGGTGGCAAATTTGCCTGAACATTTGCACTCGCGCTTTGTTTACTCTCCTGGTAAGGTCACTGTTCGCGGCTTAGGTGTCCTAACTGCCAATCAGCAATTAGAAAACTTAATTGACGCCCTGGGTAGAATGCAAGGGGCATTGCCAGAACCTGCAAGCGTTTGAACTGATATGGAGGCTCCAATAACCCACATCACAGCCCTGACGGCTAGCTATAACCTGCCGCTAGTTGTCCTTTCACTGGTGATTGCCATTGTCGGTTCCTCCACGGCACTGGACATGGCTGGACAAGTCGCAGTGGCATCGGGGTATGCTCGTCACCTCTGGCTGGCTGGAGGTGCTTTAGCTTTGGGAATTAGCATCTGGGCAATGCACTTTATTGCCATGCTTGCCTATCAACTACCGATACCAATTGCCTACACCTTCTCAACCGTCTTAGTCTCAATGGTAGTGGCAATTGTCTGCTCCGGCATTGGGCTTTTTTTCGTAACTCGGCAACCACTAAGCTGGCTAATGTTGTCGAGCGGAGCCGTTTTTGTAGGGCTTGGCATTATTGGCATGCACTTTACCGCCATGACAGCAATGCTACTACAGGCGGTACCGTTATATGACTTGAAGCTGGTTTTACTTTCTGACATATGGGCAATTACCCTATCCCTTAGTGCGTTGTGGCTAGCGTTTCATCCCAGTGCTAAAACTACTGTGAGCGAGAGCCTACGGAAGCTTGGCAGTGCAATCCTGGCAGGAACTGCTATTGACGGGATGCACTATATGGCAATAGCAGCAGTTAACTTCCAGCCTGTCTTTAAATTACTACCTGACTTTGGAATCTCTGATGATGTCCTGGCGATTACAATTGGTACTGCAACTTTGCTCATCCTATTGCTAGCGTCACTAGCTTCTTTTTTTAGTCAGCGTCTCAGTGTTGAGATAGCGAGAGCAGAGACGCTACGGGAGAGCGAGGAGAGATATCAAAGCTTATATGATTTTGCTCCCAATGCAGATCTTTCTATCACAGCCGATGGAGTTTACAAATCTGTGAATCAGTTTGGTGCTGACTTTTTGGGATATAGCAAAGCAGAGCTGATTGGTAAACCTGGTTGGCTCACTGTTTATGAGGCCGATCGGGAGCGGATTCACCAGTGGGTTGATAGAGTCTTTAGGGAAAAGGTAACAGACAGTGAAATCGAACTGCGTAAGGTTCGCAAAGATGGTTCAGTTTTCTGGGTGCGTCAGCGCAGCCGACTGCTCTTTGACGAGGATAGGATACCAGTTGAATTGCGGATGATTTTTAGTGACATAACTGAGCGCAAGCAAGCAGAGGAAGCCCTGGTACAGAATGCATTTCACGATGCACTGACAGGTTTACCCAACCGAGCTTTGTTTATGGACCGCCTGAGCCAAGCAGTCGAGCAGGCAAAACGACACGAGGATTATCTATTTGCTGTCCTTTTTCTGGATTTAGATCGCTTTAAGGTGATCAACGATAGCCTAGGACACCTACTTGGAGATCAGTTGCTCATCACAATTGCTAATAGGCTTAAGGCTTGTCTACGCCCTACGGACACGGTTGCCCGGCTTGGGGGAGACGAGTTTACAATTTTGCTTGAAGCTATTGAAGACGTCAGCGATGCGGTCCGTGTTGCTAACAGAATACAAGAGGAACTGACACTGCCTTTTGCTGTAGACGGACAAGAGGTGTTCACCTCTGCAAGTATTGGAATCACCCTAAGTATGATGGGCTATAAACAGCCGGAAGACGTTCTGCGGGATGCCGACATTGCGATGTACCGAGCCAAAAATCAAGGCTCAGCGGGCTATGAGATATTCAACCCAGATATGCATACTCGGGCAGTAGCACTTCTACAGTTGGAAACTGACCTGCGATTGGCACTCGAACGGCAGGAGTTTCTCCTGCAATACCAACCAATTGTGTCGTTGGAAAATGGCAGAATTATTGGTTTCGAGGCGCTGATACGCTGGCAGCATCCACAACGAGGGCTCATCTTGCCGACTGACTTTATCTCCGTGGCGGAGGAAACTGGGCTGGTCCTCCGCATCTGCCAATGGGTAATCAGCACAGCCTGTGGTCAGATGCGCCGATGGCAGTTACAACTTTCTACAACACCACTGCTAACAATCAGTCTCAATCTTTCTACCAAACAGTTCACTCAACTTAATCTCATTAACCAAATCAATCAAGCTTTACAGGAGACGGGCTTGGATGCCTCAAACTTGAGGCTAGAACTTACGGAAGGCGCGATCATGGATGGTGCCGAATCTGCAGCTGCAACGCTTGCGCAACTCAGAGAGCTAGGTGTTCAGTTGTCTATTGACGACTTCGGTACGGGCTATTCATCATTAGGTCGTCTCTACCGCTTTCCAATTAATGAGTTGAAGATTGACGGCTCCTTCGTTTCTCAGCTTGGTATTGATGAGGTAAGTTCAGAGATTGTCGAGACAATCGTGACACTTGCTCACAAACTAGGCATGGATGTGACAGCAGAAGGGGTGGAAACGGCAGAGCAGCTAGCACAACTTAGAGCTTTGAAATGTGAATACGGGCAGGGATATTTTTTCTCTCAGCCCTTGGATAGCGAGGCAGCAGAGGCGTTAATGATGACCAAGCCGCAGTGGTAGATAAAGAATCAGTAATTAGTACGGAATCAGCCCTGATGACATTTGCTTGTAAGTGGGAACATCCGCCTCCAGAGTTGACTTTGTTAAGTAAAGATATCCATGTTTGGCGTGCTTCCCTCGATCAACCAATATCGTGCGTTCAGCAACTGGCACAAACTCTCTGTGCAGAGGAGGGCACAAGGGCTGAGCGCTTTTACTTCGAGCAGGACAGGCAACGTTTCATTGTTGGGCGCGGGCTTCTCAGGGCAATCCTAGGGCGCTACTTAAGTGTGGAGCCGAGTCAAATACAGTTCCACTATGGTCCTCGCGGCAAGCCAGCGCTCTCGCTAGCATGCGGTGGTAGTTGGCTGCGGTTTAATTTGTCTCACTCTCAAGGACTTGCTGTTTATGCTGTCACGCGCGATCGCGAGATTGGGATCGATATTGAACATATCC
>JAFAVL010000242.1 GCA_019242465.1 Chroococcidiopsidaceae cyanobacterium CP_BM_RX_35
CAGGACCAGCAGGGTGTTCAGCAGGATATCACTTAGCGAGAAGTGGGCATCACGTAACCCTAATCGACAAAAATTGTTTTCCCAAAGATAAAGTATGCGGCGATGGCATTAGCATTGAATCAATCCAAGCAGTATCGATGATGGGAATCTACCCACGTGATATTAAAAAATTAGCCTCTGAGTATGCGCCAATCCATCGTTTTTTCCTAGGAGTCTCCAATCAAATCTCTCATAGTGAAACGACAAAATTCGAAGCTTACTGCATTCCCAGGTTTATATTTGACCACCTCCTTTATGAGAAAGTAGTTGATGCAGGATGTAATTTTCTGACTCAAACTGTTAACAAGGATTGGCATCGTCAGGGACTGTATGATGCATTTGACACCATCGTTGATGCGCGTGGCGTCTATGCAGGTGTGGTGAATGCAATTGCCATTCGCGCTTACTGGACTCTTAAGCGTCAAGATTTATCTGAAACAGAATTGACTGAAGCCCAGATTCACTTTGATCGCAGCCTTGGAGTGAATGGTTATGGTTGGATTTTCCCAGTTTCTACCCAGCAGGACTTGATAAAATTGAATGTCGGCGTCGGAGTTTGGTTAGATGAATACCAGAAAATGAACATCAACATTATTCAACTTTTTAAGCAGTTTATCCAGAGTAACGAAATTGCACAACGGATGCTCAGTAGGGTTGTGAGTCAACAATCGCCAAAGGTATTCCCTCTGGCAACTGCCAAGAAAGGAAACAAAGTTGCTGATGGAAAAGTCCTCAAGATCGGAGATGCCGCGAATCTAACTGATCCGTTGACGGGTGAAGGAATTGCCAATGCAGTTCTTAGTGGCTTTTATGTCGCGCAAGCCATTAACATGGGTAACGCTCCCGATACGGCAGCAGATAACTGGCAGTACCTTTACGAATCTCACTTTGAAGCAGATCTCCGTGCAGGGCTGCAAATTAAAGCATTTAGAAAATTTTCCTTCATGAATTACTTCTTGATCTGGTCAATGAAACAGAACCCCCGCGTTGCTCAACAGGTTAGTCATGCAGTCGCAGGTGTCATCCCCTATAACGAAGTTTTCTCTTCTCTCAGATACTGAAATGAGGAAGAGCCTGAAACCCTTGTGTTTAGGTTCCTGATGAGCTATAAAAGGCTCTTGGCGACCATTCTTTCACGCCTGCTATACAAGGGTCTAATTGGTTTTAAGCTTTCCTACCAACGTAAGACGGGACAGTATTCCTTGCAAGAATTCCAGCTTCAAGTGTTAAGGAAGTCATGATTGAAATTAACAATAGCCTACTGGCTGGCTCTTTGTTGAAGTGTTTTAACCCGTCGCTAGTGTGCTACCAAGGGAGGCATCTGCTTTACTACCGCTACACGCCGCAGCCTGGCGGCGTGCATACCTGTATTGCTTTTGTCGAACTCAACTCCAGCTTTCAGCCTGTTAGCCATCATTGCCATATCCATCTGCCAAAAGTGACAGACCGCATTTTGACAATTGATGATCCAAGGGCGTTTGTTTGGCGGGATGAGTTGTGGCTCTTGCACATCCAAGCTGCTCGATACCAGCATTCACAACAATGTCGCTGGTCTACAGCCATTGTTCTGGCTCGTGTCAACCTAGCTGGTCAAGTAATACAAGTTTATGTGCCGACTTATGGCCGCAACAATAACTATGCGGTTGCAGACGCACCGCCAGCCTTCGAGAAAAACTGGACACCTGTTGTTGTTGAGGATGAGCTATACATTATCTATGAAATCCATCCGCTTTCCGTACTCAAGTTCCAACCGAAACAGCAAGCCTTGATCCCAGTTTGCTATAAGTCTTGGAACAACCATTACCCAACCTACTTGTCTGGTGGTACTCCTCTAATTTGCTGGCACGACTCTGAATATATTGGTCTGTTCCATACTTATGTAAAGCTCTCAAACAAGCAGCGCTTGTACTCAATGGGCTTCTACACTGTAGATGTGAAACAGTGGTGTGTAAACCACATTTCCTCACAGCCCATTCTGACGGCTTGGCATGATAACCGCAAAAATTTAGGATGGCGGGAGGAGTTCAGTCAAGGGAATCCGTTAGTTGTATTTCCTAGCGGAATTATTGAATGTGGGGAAGCTTGGGCGGTATCTTTTGGCTGGAATGATTGCCGTTGCTACATTCAGCTTTATGAAAAGAATGTAGTTTTTGCGTCCCTGATTTCTGTCTAGTGACACTTTCTGATGCGAGAATTCTTAGTGTTGGCGAAGCTAGCTGATAATCTTTACTGCGTCTCCTATACGTAAAATCTTTCCTGCTTCTGATACTGGCACGCTGGTATTGACGGCTAGTCGGTAGAAGTGATTGAAGCGAGAGGTTTCAACCCAGGAAGGTAAGGAAGCCTGGCGGTTAGCAACGAATATCTTTTGAAAATTGGGATAGGCTTCTGCGTTTGTGGAGTTTCGAGTGGGAACAACACAGCGTTGACAGGGATTGCTCCCCTCAAACAACACCGAACCTACCTGAAATTGGACGTAATCGCCTGCTTGAGCAAATAACCGATCTTCCCAAAACGGTAGAACTCCACCAATCTCAAGGTTTGTTCGTAAGCGAAATCGCATCTCATCAACCTTCAATCCAGGAAACCACGAAGTCACTTCTTCAATCGTTCCCGTACTAATAACAGTTGGTCCCGGAGCATTTGTATCGTCTGGAAAGCCAGTCACGGAGTTATGCAAGAATTTGATTTGGAAGCCAAAATAATCACTCAACCAAGCTTCTAGCGCGGTTCGTTCTTTATCAAGATGAAACCACGATACTTGGTCAGTTCCTTGAATTCGGAGACAGAGAATTTTAGATTCAGTATCAAGCGATGAGCGTAATAAGTGGACTTTAGCATGGCGCTTGCCATTCACAAACTTACCCTGTGCATCACAGATGGCATACTCTCGGTCGTGTTCCAAAGCTCCACTAGCGAGAATCTTGGCATGAGGCACTGCGTCCAGATCTAAAGATTTGATCGGATAAATGTAAATTCCTGCCAGGTAAGGTGATGCCATCAAAATTCCTAGAGAACGGCACTGCAATGTGAACAAGCCTTATGCGTTGACTGCTAAATCCGTTTTATAAGTGGCTCCCACGCAAAGGATGCGGCGGTGTACAAGCCACTAGAATAATCTCAACATCATTGCCTCCTACAGATGAGAGACGGTGAGGAGTTCTACCATCAAAGTGTGCAGCATCACCGGGTTGCAGGAAGTATTCCTCGTCTTCGATAGTGAGTTGGAGCTGACCAGACAGAACGTACAGCCATTCTTCCCCCTCATGTTGATAGAGACGCTCTCCCTGACGGTTGGCTGCCACTATCACCCGCATCGGATGCAGGTTGGTGAAACGGTTGCCGCTAGATAGAGGAGTATAGAGGAGACCTTGTCCTTCCTGAATAACTGCGTTAGCTGCCCGAACTACCACACAAGATTTCGTTGTTTGCTCTGGTTCAAACAGTGATGAGATAGCGATATTGTAAGCACTCGCCAGAGTGAAGAGAATGGAGAGTGAGGGTTGACGCTCTCCACTCTCAAGTCGTGACAGATAAGCTTCAGAGATTCCAGTCTGCTCTGCGAGAGCTCCCAGTGTCCAATTTCGCTGGTTGCGCAGGCGACGCAGACGTATTCCCAGTTTGGTGAGTTCGGGTTGAAGTTGAGTGGAATTAACGCTGTTCATAGCATTCACTTTAAAGCAAATTTGCCTAGGGGTCAATTTCTTCTACTTTTCTTGACAGTCAGGCACTTTTTGTAAGATAAGCTACTCCTGAAGACAGAGAAATCTGGCTTAGTGAGAGAAACAAAATCTCATCCTTTAAATAGATGGTTACTCAAAAAGCTTCCCAGCTTCGAGCCAATTGTCTCAATTTTGCCGAGGTTTTAGCACAAGGTATTGCTTTAATCTCCCCGACCATGACTGCGGCTCTGATTATTCCCCTCACCTTTAGCAGTGCAGGCGAAGCTACCTGGCTCGCTTACTTGTTCGGTACATTCATGCTACTCTTCGTGGCTTTTAACCTCAATCAATTTGCCTCGCGCTCAGCCTCCGCTGGCTCTATGTATATCTATACGGGACGTGGTCTGGGTCCTTTGGGAAGCACTCTTTCCGGCTGGTGCCTAGTCTGGGCTTACCTCTTTATTGGTATGGCAGGCTTGACTGGCTTCAGCATTTTTGCCAACCAACTCCTGGGATTAGTTGGACTACACGCCCCTGATATTCTACTATTTGCTATCTGTGCCGGAGTCGCTTGGTTGATTGCCTACAGGGATGTAACCTTGTCTAGCATTCTCATGCTGGCGCTAGAGGGGATTTCTGTGACCCTAATCTTGCTGTTGGCTTTGGTTGTGTTAACTAAGCATGGTGCAGTTGATCGGGCGCAGCTGACGCTGCAAGGAACCTCGCTCTCAGGCGTGAGTTTAGGTGTTGTTGCCTGTATTTTCAGCTTGGTTGGTTTTGAGGCACCAACAGCTTTTGGCGAGGAGGCGAAACATCCTCTGAGGTCCATTCCTCTGGCTGTGCTCTGGAGCCTAATTCTGACTGGGTCGTTCTTCGTCTTTATCTCTTACACTGAGGTAGCTGCTCTTAGCACTCACAATCCTCCTCTCGATAAGATTGATGCTCCTCTCAATGTCCTGTCTGATTTAATGCACTTAAGCTTTTTGAAAGCGCCAATTTCTGCCGGAGCAATGACAAGTTTCTTTGCCCTGGCTTTATCTTGCCTTAGTGCGGGAGCACGAATTCTCTACCCCATGGGGCGACATGGAGTATTTCACTCGTCTTTAGGCCGAGTCCATACTGCCAACCTGACCCCTCATGTAGCGATTACCTTAGTAGCCGCACTGATGTTTGCAGTTCCGACTGTAATGTCCTTATTTGGTAGAGGAGTGTCAGATGCTTTTGGCGATGTAGGCACCTTAGGGGCTTTTGGGTTCCTGTTTGCCTACTTCCTCATCTCAATTGCTGCTCCTGTTTACCTTTATCGCAGGGGTTGGTTACGTCCGGGGCACATTTTCCTCTCAGCCATAGCAGTCCTGTTCTTACTGGTGCCAGCAGTAGGCAGTGTCTACCCGGTCCTTGCTTATCCAGCTAATATTTTTCCCTATGTGTTTTTGCTCTACTTTGCCATTGGTACTGCATGGTTTTTGTGGCTCTTCAACCATTCCCCTCAAGTGATGGAGGAAATTAAGCAAGATTTTGAAACCACAGCTAGAGATCTGGTACCAACGCGCTAAAAGCTACAACCATATGACAAATGAGCGGAGGGCTTTGATTTCTGTTTCAAATCAGAACTCAAATTTGTACCGCTTAAAAAACTCAGCAGTTGTGTTGCAAAAAGTTTGAGAAATACTATCTGTATAGAGCTAGAATATGCTGACAGGGTGCGGTAGACATTTACAGCGTCCCTGTTTAAGTAATGGGGCAAACAGATGCTTAGACCACTGCTACTTGCCATCTAAGGCTTTTTACTGTGGAATTTAATCTGAAATAGCTGTTCGCGAATTCTCCTGAAATCCATCCAATGTGTTTGATAGTGGTGGTTCTCAGACAGAATATAAATTTTGTGTCTGCCTTTGGAACTGAGATGAGATTGATCCAGAATTTTAGCAATCAGAATTGGTTCAGTTTTATACTCATTTTGGGGCTCAATCACTAAAGTGATCTGATTTCCATCTTGGGTAGCTTTGATTACATAATTTTGAGCCAGTACATTCTCATTCTTACATTTCCAAACTTGATAGGCAATCTCAGCAATTGTTTCACTGCGGTTTTGCTGAGTATATTGCAGATCAGTAACTTTCAGCCCTCTAACTGCCGTAAAGTCTGTCCGCGTAACTTCAGTTCCGTAAAGACTTGCCTCCTGGAAATGAGCCTCAATCAAGTTAGTTTGTCTTAGGTTAGCGAAACTTAGATCGGCATGATTCAGATCAGCTGTTTCTAAGTTGGCTCGCCAAAGATTCGCATCCTTGAAGCTACTTTGGCTGCAATGCGAACCACATAAATTTGCCTCCCGCAGATCGGCAAAATTCAAAATAGCTTGATTCAAAATCGCTCCACGTAAATCCGCTCCTTTCAAGTTAGCTTTGGTCAAGTTAGCTCTCTGTAGATTAGCCTCCCGCAAATCGGACCCTGATAAATCCAGCGATCTTAGATCCATTCCTGCTAAGTTAGCACCTGCTAAATTGGTCTGCGGCAACGAAGCGTTTGCAAAAATAACCTCGCGCAAATCGTTACCCATCAACTGGGCTCCACTCAGATCGGTTTGGCTCAAGTTAGCACCATTAAGTTTGGTTTGCTGTAGGTTTGCATTCCGGAGAACGGCTTGTCTAAGATTGACACCTGATAGGTTTGCTCTCGCTAAATTTGCCCTCTCCAGACAAGCTCCGCTCAGCACAGCCCCACTCAAATCAGCCTCCTGTAAGTCAGCACCAATTAGGCTGGAGTCTCGAAGACTGGTTTGTCGCAAAACTGCCCAACGGAGATCTGCATGATTTAGAATTGCATTAGCGGCGTTACTGCATGCTAAATTAGCTCTTATAAACAGGGCATTGCTCAGGCAAGCCTTTGCCAAATTAGCACCTTGAAAATTGGTCCCCGAAAAATCAGTTCGCTTAAGTTCTCCCTGCACTTCAATCAACGGAGTTGTTGCAAGGCTGAGGGTGGCTCCTTGAAAATCAGCCTCTCGGCAGTTCGCGCCATCAAATGAAACACTGCTAAGATTGGCTCTGCGAAAATTAGCAGCACCTTTGACCAGCTTCAATGATGCACCTTGCAGGTTCGCACCTTGGAACGAGACTGAATGCAAGTCTGCTCTACTCAGATCGCTACATTCTAGATTAGACTGAGACAAGTCGGCTCCCCTAAGATTAGCCTGGCAGATATGAGCACCGTATAACCAGGCGCGGGTTAATATTGCTTCCCGCAGATCGCTACCGATCATACTTACCCCTGGAAGATAGGCACCACTCAGGTCACTCTTTTGTAGATCTCTACCAAAATTGGCCCAGGGCAAAGAGATTCCTGGCAAGCTCGCATCCTGAAGTGAAAGGGTGGAAATATCGTTGCTCTGTCGTTGATAAACAGCTAATACCTCTACAGCAGAAATAGAAGAAGTCATAGGGTGACCTTACCTTCATTTAGCATTTGGTTCTTAACCGCTCGACTGGGTTGGAAGTCGATGTTTCCTATCGCATGGGTACATACCCTGCCTGATCAATCAACTGTTGACCTTGGTTAGAAAGCAGTAAGTTTGCGTAGGCAATGCCAGCCACTTCATCCAATTCCCCATCCTGTCGAATGATCACGAATACACGCTGGATCAGCGGATAAGTGGCATCGCGGATTGCTTCCTTATTAACCCGATCATCAGGTGTAGCAGGCTGAACATATTTCTTAGACTCCTCCTTAGCCAAACCAATTGGGTAAATCGTTTTTTGACCGACAACGATCGCCTGAATACCGTAACCAATTGCGCCAGGGGTGGCTGCCACCTCGCGAATGGTTGCGGTGGTATCACGCACGAATTGCAGATTTTGCCCAAGATGCTGTCGTTTAGGAGGCAACCCCTGAAAAAGTAGACTGAGACTACTGCCTTTCACAGTCTGGTCCTGGCTAATTGGGACGATTGGCAGAGCGGGTCCACCCACTTGTTTCCAATTAGTTACCTTACCAGTGTAAATGTCCTGCAACTGGTCAAGGGATAGACCGGGGATATGTAGCTCTAGATTGGTAAAAAAGGCAATCCCGGTGATAGCAACAGGAATCTGTTTAAGGGTGAAACCATGAGATCTAGCCAGAGCATACTCAGCTTCCCTGATTGGTCGTTGGGATTCGGCAAAGCTCAGATCGCCGTTGATGACCATCTTGATTCCAGTTGCAGAGTCAGGCGCTACATGTAGAGGATCGAGGTAGCGCAAGTGAAATTCAGGATGCGCGCGATTAATGTTAAACAGTACGTTCTGAGAGCGGAATCCTGCTGCAGCCATCGTACCGCCGTAAAAGAAATTCCCCTGCGGTACGTTTGGGATTTCCTGCATCGCTTTGCAGAATTGGACATAAATTTTATTTGAGCGGAGTTCGATAGAGTCTAGGGTGGCACAGTTGGGGTTCACTGCTGGCTGTGCAGAATTGGTGGCGATATCTGGGCGTCTCCAGATAAAGTAGCCAGTCTCTACAGCTAACAGTGTTAGAAGGATTGGCACAATCCATTTGTAGGAAGACACTAACATAACCCATTGGCTAGAAGATCTGCGAGGGTGATGTTCAGACAAACTGATTGGTAGAGCAGAGTTATGCTGAAGGGGTTTACCACAGATCTCGCAATGCGTAGCTGTGGAGGGATTGGCATCGTAAGCACATTCCATGCAAAGCCGAGTCATAGGTTTTCTAAAAAAATGTTCCTGACATTAGAATTATGCGGCAAGTTTTCACCTAGAATAGAGTTCTTGCAAAAGTTAGTTAGTCCTTATCGGCTTCATCCTTAATGAAATAGTTACTGGCAGCATCAGGGCGTTTTACCCCACCAAATACCTGTAATTAATTCCTAAGCTGGGTTGGCGATAGATGGTTATTTTTGACCTCAGAGTTTACTAAATCCCGAAGTTCAGGACTTATACTTAGTAATCTGCGAACATGCTCCAAAAAGTCATCCTTATCAGACTGGTCAAAGCAGCACTCTAAGATCTGCCTATAAAGATCTATCTCGATTTGCTTAGAAATTCTTGGTAAGACTTTAGTCAGAACATAGATTTCATTCGCATCTAATTCCTCTAGCGAAGTGTTATTAAGTAGCTGCTTAAGATAGGGAGTAAAGTTTTTAAGCAGTTTGTAATTGCGAATCTTTAATGTTTCTCTGTTATATTGCTCTCGACTCTTTCCCCAAGTTCGGTGAAGCCACAAACTACTAACACAAATGATGAGACCGTTGTAGAAATACTGAACTTGTAAAGGTAACAGGAGAATAGTGGGTCTACCGCCAAAGACAAAAAACAAGTTGAAGGCGATGAAGGTACAAACTGTAAAAATTTGGTGTTGTAGTTGCTCTAGTCCACGGTATTGCTGAGTGCGGTACAGATAAGCCTTATAAGCTTTTTCTAACCTTATACCTAGGAAGTAAGATACAATGCTGAAGCTACCTAAGGTAAAAGGCACAGCCATAATTTTGGGTATGGGAATCACCTTACCTAACAAGTAGAATCCAGGACTCCAAAGAGTAGCTATCTGGTTTTCATGGGTCCAGTGGGCTGAAAAATAATAGTCCCAGTTACCACTATATAAAAAATAGTAGAGATAAAAACCAAGAACCAAGCCAATGTAGGCGTAGTGAATTAACTTTTGGTCGTGGCTTGTTATCTTTTCCCAGTAACTATTTTCAGAATCGATATCCAAGCAAGTAGTTATACAGCCATTACAAGCACTCTTTTCTTTTCCCTCACGGGTAATTGTTCGGCACATCGATTGCGTTATTGGCATAGCAGATTCATGCGCCTTACTGCTCAATAATCCTCCTGGTTCCGCAAAAATTGTTTGCACTGGAGCCATTGGACAAAAGTAATGACACCATGTTTTGCCACCAAACCAATAACCAACAGCCATGGCGCAAGCAATTGTAAAAAGTAAGAATGAGGCTAGTGCAGTCCGATCTGAGTTAATAAACAGGATACGAACACAAAGCCCCAGGTAGAGTAGAGCAAACTGCATATAAAGGTGGTTACGAGCAAGCCAAGAATTCTTACGTACTTTTGCAGCTTCCCTTTTCCCCTTGCTTGTTACAATTCTTCTTTGCAGCTTTAGTGCTGCGGGTAGCTGTGACAAAAACGACAAAGGACAAATTCTTCGCCATAACTCATGGCTAAACGTCAATAAGATAAAGATTGAGGATGGCACGACTGCAGCCCAGAAAAAGCGGGCTCCGAGAGGGTAACCAGTATCCCAATAACATTTATCCTGAATTTGATGACATTTGCTTGGGTCTACGCGTAGGGGGCTCCAGTGATTGCTGGGATCAGTCAGCCAAGGTGATAGAGGATCGTAGAATAGGGAGAGAATTAACAAAAGCCAACCAACAGTAACAAACCAGCGAACGCCAGTCATTTTATGTTCGGAAACTTTCTCAAACATAGTAATCTTACGAATGTAGGGAACAAACCAGAGCCGAGGGCTTTAACATTCACAGCACTAAGCTTGACCAACCTCTGTTGTGGTTTAGGTAGTGCCAGCTGCCATTTCCATCCTCAGAATACTTAGAATTTTCTAAACCTGAAAGCAACCTGGTATACTTATTGGTTATGTTCCAATGTGACATTTCTTAACTAGCGGCGAGAAACCAAGTGATGACTAGCCCTGCTCTCCCGGTAAAACCTATTAAACGTATCGAATGAATTATCCGACCATCAGGATGTACGATATGGATGCAGGATTGTTGGGTGGTTCACATACTGCTGCTGTTGCCCTTCATCCAACTTAGAATTTCTGTCACGTTGCACATATACATCACTTTATAGTCTCACAACTTGCGCTCACGTAGGTTCTATTTGCAATTAGACCTTTCGTGAGCTATTTCGCACTCCAATTTTTACCGTGTGGACGAGGGGTGGCTATTCTAACTGGCTGCGCTATTGCTTTATGGATTTTCGTTGCCATGTTGTGGCATGATAAAAAAGATTGGCTAGTAAGACTTCTCAGCTGGGCTCCATTAGCTTATATTGGAAAACTTTCATATGGAATATATGTATATCATCTGCTGGCCCAGCATCTCACATGGAATGTTTTGCTTTACCAGATTAACAATTGGTCTCATTATCCAAAAATGGGTCTGCGGTTGATCGTTTACGGAGTTCTCTCCGTAGCTATTGCCGCGTTCAGCTATCATTTTTATGAAAAACCTTTTCTACAGCTGAAAAAGCAACTGCGGTGACTCTACAGCAATCCAATTGCTCTAACCTGCTATGTTCAACGGCTTCATTTTTTCATATTGCGTTTCAGTCTATCTAGCTCATCCTGAGTTTCCCAGTGACGAAATGTCTCTTCTAATACGTCTGGTTCTCGATTAGAAGTACCAGAACGATTCCAGCCCGCAGTCTCCAATCGCTGCTCAGCTCTATAGTTAGTTCGAGCTGCCTGTGTTTCGGCTGCTTTGGCTTTGACTTCCTGTCGGCGCTGCTGGACGCGGTGCAGGAGTTCCTGAGCTTGAGCAATCCGTTCTTTCAGCCCTTGCATATGTCCCCAGCGCTGATTCCCTTCGCGCAGCAGCGCTGCTTCCCGCTCTTGTGCTGGCTGAGCTAAATCCAGTCTTCCAGCTGTCTTTGCCTTTTCAATTCTGATGTGCCAGCGCTGGATTTCTTGTGCAGTTGCAAGTATTTCTTCCTCTGCTCGCTTTTCTTGCAGTTGGAGGTCAGCAATTAATTTTAGAGTGTCTTCCTCTTGTTCGCGCAACTGCTCTAAGAGCGCTTCCAACTCCAGATGAGGATTATTGCGTAAAAATTCTTCTAAACGGTTTTCCAGAAATCGACTGAGATCGTCAAATAAGCCCATAGCGAAGACCCCACAGCTTATAGTGTGCAACCTTCACATTAGCGGTTTTTTTGCTTGGGCGTCTATGCGAAAAGGGGTGAATTCTCTGGGGTAGAGGCACGCGAACGTAGCTCCAGATAAACTAACAGGGCATTGACATCAGCCGGATTCACGCCACCAATTCGAGCTGCTTGACCAATAGTTAGAGGTCTGACCTTGGCAAGTTTTTCCCGCGCCTCTTTTGATAAAGTCTCCATCAGTGAGTAGTCTAGATCTGGAGGTAATTTGCGGTTAGCTTGACGAGCAATCTGGTCGATCTGATTTTGCTGGCGCTGGAGATAGCCAGAATATTTAATATCAATTTCAGCCCCTGATTTCTCTGTCGCATCGAGATTGGGGTGTGAGAGCCCGTATAGCTCTAGGTCAATGTAGTGAAATCCTGGTCGCCGCAGCAAATCGGCTAGAGTAATTGAGCCTTTGATGGCTTGCTGGGTGGCGGCGGCGATCGCTTGTCCGACAGGATCGTGTTCTTTGACTCTAACCGCGTGGAGCCGTTCTTTTTCTGCGGCAATGTTTGCCTGTTTGCGCGTAAAGATTGAGTAACGACGAGTGTCAATCAAACCTATCTGCCACCCTAAAGGTGTCAGACGCTGATCGGCATTATCTGAGCGCAGTAGCAACCGATACTCAGAGCGACTCGTTAGCATCCGGTATGGCTCTCGCAAGTCTTTAGTACACAGATCGTCAATCAGCGTCCCGATATAGCTCTGCTCACGAGGGAAAATGATCATTTCTTGATGACGGACATAACGAGCGGCGTTGATTCCAGCGACAATCCCTTGAGCGGCGGCTTCTTCGTAGCCAGTAGTGCCATTAATTTGCCCAGCACAGAACAGCCCCTCAATCCGCTTAGTCATCAGCGTGGGGTAGCACTGAGTAGCAGGGAGGTAGTCATACTCCACGGCATAGGCAGGGCGGAGCATCACGCAGTTTTCCATCCCTGGAAGTGATCGCAAAAGTTGCAGCTGCATAGCTTCCGGTAACCCAGTTGAAAACCCCTGGATATACAGTTCTGGAATATCTCGACCTTCCGGCTCAATAAATATCTGATGGCTTTCTTTGTCGGCAAAGCGCACAATTTTATCTTCAATACTAGGACAGTAGCGCGGTCCTTTAGCATCCACCCAACCACCATATACAGGTGACAGGTGTAGATTCTCCCGAATTAGCCGATGTGTTGCCTCTGTAGTGCGGGTAAGATAGCAATTCATCTGCTCTCGTTCTACCCAGGCATCAGGGTCAAAACTGAACCAACGAACCTCAGCATCACCAGGCTGAGGTTCTAACTGGCTGTAGTCGAGCGATCGCTTATCCACCCTTGCTGGTGTCCCCGTCTTCAGCCGCCCCGTTTCAAAGCCTAGTTGGTTAAGGGTTTCCGTCAGTCCTTCAGCGGCAAATTCTCCTGCCCTCCCCGCTGCCATAGATTTATTCCCAACCCAAATACGTCCGCCGAGGAATGTTCCTGTTGTCAGCACCACAGCTGGGGCTTGGAACCCGACACCGAAGTAAGTTTCAACCCCAATCACTTCATCGTTGGCACCCAGTACCAAGTCTGTCACCATGCTTTCGCGGATTGCCAGGTTTTCCTGGTTCTCAACAATCCCCTTCATCACGGCAGCATACTCTCGCTTGTCTGTCTGTGCCCGCAATGCCCAAACAGCTGGTCCGCGCGAGGAATTTAGCACTCGCTTTTGCAGATAGGTACGATCTGCCATCTTGCCAATTTCCCCGCCCAAGGCATCCACTTCATGCGTCAATTGGGACTTAGCTGGACCACCCACCGCTGGGTTACAGGGTTGCCAAGCGATTTTGTCTAAGTTGAGGGTCAAAAGCAGAGTACGACAACCCAATCGTGCTGTAGCCAGGGCCGCTTCACAACCAGCGTGACCCGCACCGACTACTATGACATCAAAGGTATCTTGGAATTGGACAGATGTTGGCGCTCTCATGGTCAGGGCTCAATTTGAGCTGCAAGGACTCATGTTTTATTTTAGCGGTTCTGGAGTTTTGACAAATTGAATGCCCTACTAATATCTGCGGTATAGTTGCCAAAGGTTTTAGGTGTCCTACATATGTTGCGCGACCCCAAGCTGCTAGTGCTGCTGGCAGCAGGTTCTCTTATCACAATGACAGGGGGAGTCGTTGCGCCAGTTCTTCCAGAGATGGTGCACAACTCCACTTCGACCCCAAGTTAGCAGGCAATCTAGTGAGTATGCATTGCTTGACGATTGCTCTATTCAGTCCCTTGCTAGGTATTTTGGCAGACCGGATTGGTCGATTACAAGTGCTAATTCCCTCATTGCTCCTCTATGCACTGTTCGGTGTGGCAGGAGCTTTGATGACAAGTTTTTGGCCTCTATTAGCCATGCGAGGGTTGCTGGGTGCAACGAGTGGTGGAATTGCCGCAGCCAGCTTGGGTTTACTGGGAAGTATGTATGAAGGACAGGCTCGCGTGCAGGCACTAGGCTATGCGACTGGAATTCTGACATTCTCTGGCATTGTCTTTCCGCTCCTTGGAGGCTGGGTTGGCGCAACTCACTGGCAATTTGCCTTCTATCTCTATGGTTTGGGGCTACCACTAGCCATAATCGCTGCCTTAACTCTGAGGCAAAAGCCATCAAGACAACCAATGAAAGCGATCAAGGCAGAACCCAGTGACCAGTTAAGCCGCGTTTTGAGGCAACATCAGGCATTGTGGTTGTTACTCACCCTGAGCTTAGCATCGATTGTGATGTACTCTGTAGTCATTTATGCACCGCTTTATCTCAAGAAGACCATTGGGCTCAAGTCAACTTTTAATGGTATTGTCTTGGCATCGCGGGCGATCGGAGCCGCTAGCGTATCTGCCTTCGGAGCCAAGAAGTTATCCCAAACTTTGGGTTTAGCCAAAGCAACAGCCGTGGGCTTTGGACTGATGGCATTGACTTTAGGGACAATCCCATTGCTGCGCCAATTCAGCTGGATTTTACTGACAGCGGTGCTTTTCGGCGTCGGATTCGGCATTGTCCTCCCCAATCTCTACAGTTCCCTAGCCAACCTTGCTCCAGCAAAACTCCGGTCAAGTGTGCTGGCAGCAGGAACGGGTGCTAGCTTCCTAGGACAGTTCCTTTCCCCTGTTTTATTAGGACCAGTGCTAGGCTTTAGTGGGCTGGAAGGAGTTTTTTATGCAGCAGCAGTGATATCGCTCCTCACTGGACTACTACAGTTGGCTCGTAAGCAATAAAAGACGCCTCATCCGTATTCCTCTCATCCCATGCAGCGTTTTTTAAGAGCGATCGCCTATTCTTTACACTACTATCGGTATTTCTGCTGCTGCCTTGCTGGAACCCAGACTGAGAAGATCAGATGGTTGAGTGCTTGAACTATCTATGTTGAAATCTTTGCTCTTCAGCCTGTCTACAGTTTCTGTTCTCACTGTTTTATTTTCTACCACCGTTTTGTCTTCCCACACCGGAAATGAGATCAACAAGCCATACCTAGGAAAACAAGTTAAGACGGTCCAGCAAAAATTTGATGCTGCTCAAGGACTTTAGAGGCGGTCCAACTAAACAAGTCCACACCTCAACTTACCCGTCGTCTGATTACAAACGATGGATTCCAGTAGTCCAACGGCGTTGCTCATAGGTGTCAGAATGGCAAAGACCCGTTTTTTGTAATATTAGATACTAAGCTGTGGCTTGCATCGCCCTAAGATTAAACATCTTTAGCAAAGGTGACTAAGAGCAGCGTAGCCTAATGCTCTTACAGCGCAAGCATAAGCATTAGCTATTGCTCATACATGTTTCCATGTTCGCAGATGATTCAGTCAAAGGGAGGAGTGACCTTGAATTAATATGACAAGAAAATTTAGTCGGCGGCAACTCATACTATATGGCTCTGCTACATGGGGAGCCAGCGTTCTACTAAAAGCTTGCGCCAATAATTCCTCAACCACAGCGCAGGCGAAGCCAACAGTTACTACCTCTCCTGCCGTTGCTACTAATACTGGCAGTGGAAAAGACACAATTAAAGTTGGAATTCTACACTCCTTGAGCGGTACGCTGTCAGTTAGTGAAAGAAGCGTAGTGGATGCCGAACTACTGGCAATTGAGGAGATCAATAATGCTGGTGGAGTGCTGGGCAGAAAGATTCAACCAATCATTGAAGATGGAGCCTCTGATTGGCCAACGTTTGCGGAGAAAGCTAAAAAGCTAATCGCGCAGGATGAAGTCGTCACTATTTTTGGTTGCTGGACCTCCGCTAGTCGTAAAGCTGTCCTGCCTGTGGTCGAACAGATGAACCACATGCTTTGGTACCCTGTCCAGTATGAAGGACAAGAGTGTTCCAAGAATATTTTCTACACTGGTGCTGCACCCAATCAGCAAATTGAGCCTGCTGTTGATTGGCTCTTGCAAAATAAAGGGAAAGAATTCTTCCTAGTCGGGTCTGACTACGTCTTCCCTCGCACTGCTAATACAATTATCAAAGCGCAGTTAGAGGCTAGAGGCGGTAAGACAGTTGGCGAAGATTATTTACCACTGGGTAATAATGAAGTTACACCCATCATCACTAAAATTAAAGTTGCCTTACCAAATGGAGGCGTCATCTTCAACACGTTGAATGGTGATAGCAATGTAGCACTCTTTAAACAGCTACTAGGGGCAGGATTGGAACCAGATAAATACCCGTCAATGTCTGTCAGCATTGCAGAGGAAGAAGTTAGGGCAATTGGACCGGAGTATCTGAAAGGTCATTACGCCTCTTGGAACTATTTCCAAACAGTTAATCGTCTTGAAAATCAGAAATTTGTTAAAGCCTTCAAGGCGAAATATGGTCAAGATCGGGTCACTAACGATCCGATGGAAGCAGGATATATTGCCGTTTATCTATGGAAGCAGGCAGTTGAGAAGGCTAAAACAGCAGACGACTTAGAGCAGGTTCGCCTAGCTGCTTTAGGACAAAAACATGAAGCTCCAGAAGGTAAGGTAACTCTAGAAAATAATCATCACCTAGCCAAATTTGTCCGGATCGGTGAGATAGGAGATGATGGTCAGTTCAGAATTGTTTATGCAACTGAAAAGGCCGTAGCACCAGTTCCCTGGAATCAATTTGTTAAAGATACTAAGGGCTATGCGTGCGATTGGTCAAATCCAAGTAAAGGCGGAAAGTTCAAATCGACATAAAAACTAGAAATTGAGTTTTTGGAGGTATAAATCCTAGGAGGAAGAGCGTGGTAGTAGAATTATTTGACGGTCTGTTCAATGGAATTAGTATTGGTGCTGTTTTATTGCTATCGGCACTAGGGTTGGCAGTGGTCTTCGGCTTAATGGGCGTAATTAACCTCGCTCATGGTGAGCTAATGATGCTAGGAGCATACACAACCTTTGTGGTGCAAAACAGCTTCAAACAGCTAGGACCTTTGTTCGATACCTACATCTTCTTTGCCCTACCCCTAGCTTTTCTAGTGGCAGGTGCGGTGGGACTAATTTTAGAACGGGGAGTAATTCGGTATCTCTATGGACGACCACTCGAAACACTGCTAGCGACTTGGGGCGTTAGTCTGATTTTGCAGCAGTTTGTCCGGAGTGTGAACTGGGTGCTCGTCATCGGGATAGTGTTGTTTTGTCTGTTGTTTTTCGGTGCTTTACGGATTTTACGACGCCCTAGTTCTCAGCAAATTAGCAATTGGATTGTGGCAGTAATTTTGCTGCTTTCCTTAGGTGTTACGTTTGCCATTAGCAGCTATCTTGGTCAAACTTATCAATTGGCAGTCACTCAACCATGGTTTGGCGCTCAGGATGTGAATGTAACAGCACCAAGTTGGCTGAGGCGTGGATTAGTTATCGGCAGTTTTCATCTGCCCTATGCGCGACTGTTCATCATCGGGCTAACAATTATCTGCGTGATTGGGATTTACTGGTTTTTGCAACGCTCTGCTTGGGGTTTGCGGATTCGCGCCGTCACCCAGAATCGCAGCATGAGTTCTTGTCTTGGGATTGCAACCCAAAAAGTTGATGCACTTACCTTTGCCCTAGGTTCCGGGCTAGCTGGAGTGGCTGGGTGTGCAATTAGCTTGTTGGGGTCAGTTGGACCAAATACGGGTCAGAACTATATTGTGGATGCGTTTATGGTTGTAGTGGTGGGCGGTGTCGGAAAGCTCGTGGGTAGTATAGTGGCGGCGTTGGCAATTGGCACAGCAAATTATCTGCTAGGTTCCGGTACCCTTGCTTTGCTGTTTGCACCAGTTCAGCCCTTAGCCGATTTTTTCACGTATTTTGGCACAACCAGTATGGCAAAGGTCCTAGTGTTCGCACTCATTATTGCCTTTCTACAGTTTAAACCTGCTGGGTTGTTTCCGCAAAAAGGTCGCACAGTTGATGCCTAGCGAAGATCGTTTAAACAAACAGAGGCGTTCGAGGGCGTAGAGGAAAAAAGTAGATGAGGAATATTAAGCGGAGACAGGGGGCAATTACCTTGGAGGTAGGCGTGGTTGTAGTGCTCGCGCTCATCCTGATTTTCATTATGCCAGCTGTGCTGTCAGGATTTTACCTCAATTTGCTAGGGCGCTTTTTAGCTTTAGCAATTATTGCCCTTGGCATTGACCTAATTTGGGGTTACACAGGTCTACTTAGTTTAGGACATGGCATCTTCTTTGCCTTAGGTGGCTATGTGATCGCCATGCACTTAAAACTGCAAATCCCCCCGAATCAGCTACCTGAATTTATGGGACTTTATGGAGTCAGTGAGTTACCGGGTATTTGGCAACCGTTTTATTCCTTTCCTGTAACCGCAGTTGCGGTGTTAGTCATTCCGGGTATATTGGCAGCATTACTCGGCTACTTAGTATTTCGCAATCGCATCCGGGGTGTTTATTTCTCTATTCTGACCCAAGCCGCAACAGTTGTCTTTTTTAACTTCTTCAACGGTCAGCAGCAGCTGTTTAACGGTACCAACGGACTGACGGACTTCAAAACTCTACTGGGCGCATCGGTCAATGCCTCAACAACCCAGTTTGTCTTCTACACTCTGACTATTGTGTTGTTAGCCGCCGCCTATGGTTGCTGTCGTTGGCTGACTAGTGGACGGTTCGGACGCCTGCTAATGGCAATCCGCGATGATGAAAGCCGAGTGCGCTTTTCTGGCTACAATCCTACTGGGTTTAAGGTCCTGGTCTTTGGTATTTCAGCGGCTTTGGCGGGACTAGCCGGAGCAATGTACACGCTCCAGACTGGACTGGTTTCACCTAAAGCTATGGATGTGGCATTTTCTATTGAAATGGTGATCTGGGTAGCAGTGGGGGGTCGTGCGAGCCTGGTGGGAGCAGTACTGGGAGCCTTGTTAGTTAATTTTGCCAGAAGTTTTCTGAGCGAACGATTTCCCGCAGTCTGGCTATTTTTTCAGGGGGCGCTATTTTTAGTTGTCGTGACGGTGCTGCCTGATGGCTTAATCGGCTGGCTGCGCTCACTCGGTTTAACTAACCTGTCCTTATTTAGTCGCAAGCAACTAGCTACTTATCCCAGTTTGGAAGAAGATCCAGAGGTAAAGCATGAGCGCCAACATTTTAGACATTGAAAACGTGACCGTCAGTTTTGATGGTTTTAAGGCACTCAATCACCTAAACTTTCATTTAGAAACTGGGGAGTTGCGAGTCATAATCGGTCCCAACGGAGCTGGAAAGACAACGTTTCTAGATGTGATCACTGGCAGAGTCAAGCCAACTGAGGGGCAGGTGTTGTTCAAGGGGCAGAATTTGCGCCCTCTAGCCGAATATCAAATCGCTCAACTGGGAATTGGACGCAAGTTTCAAACGCCGCGCGTCTATCTCAACTTAACCCCTCGTGAAAACTTAGAACTCACCTGCAATCGGCACAAAAACGTCTTTGCTACTCTGTTCGGGCGTTCTTCTGGCACTGAGTTCAAGACTGTAGTAGGCTTGCTAGAAACTATTGGCTTAACCCCTAATGCTGACATCACAGCTGCTAAGCTTTCCCACGGAGAAAAGCAACGATTAGAGATTGGCATGTTGGTAGCCCAATCGCCCGATCTGTTGCTTGTCGATGAACCCGTTGCTGGTTTGACAGACGAAGAAACCGAACGAGTAGGAGAACTACTTTTAGCTCTAGCCCAGAGTCATTCCATTATGGTGATCGAGCACGACATGGAGTTTGTCCGTCAAATTGCCCATAAGGTGACAGTGTTGCACCAGGGTTCAGTACTTTGTGAAGGTAGCATCGAGGAAGTACAAAATGATCCGCGCGTTATTGAAGTCTATCTCGGTCAACCGCTAAATGCTGCCCATTAGCTAAGTCTAGTGACGCTTTTATACTCCTCCTTAAAAACAGTTTTATTAGCCCAAGAAGCTTAGGAACAAAATGCTACAAATTTCTAGCTTGAACGTCTACTACGGCGAGAGTCATATTCTGCGTAATGTAGATCTGAGCGTTTTTAAGGGTCAAATGATTTGTCTAATTGGACGCAATGGTGTCGGCAAAACAACTCTGCTCAAGACAATCATGGGATTGCTTAAGCCCCGTAACGGCACGATTAGCTTTGCCGATCGTTCAATTACCTACCTGCCTCCCGAACGACGAGCCAAGATGGGAATTGGTTATGTTCCTCAGGGACGAGAAATTATCCCCCGCTTAACAGTAAAGGAAAATCTGTTGTTAGGGTTAGAAGCGCGACCGCAAGGTAGGACTGGTAAGGAGGATATACCTAATGAAATCTTTGAACTTTTTCCAGTTTTAAAATCTATGCTCTCTCGGATGGGTGGTGACTTGAGTGGAGGACAACAACAACAACTCGCGATCGCCCGAGCTTTGATGGGACGCCCCCAACTCCTAGTGCTAGATGAACCGACAGAAGGTATTCAGCCGTCAATTATTTTGGAAATCGAGGCGGCTGTCCGTCGCATCATCGCCTCCACGGGAATTTCAGTTCTGCTAGTTGAGCAACACCTGCATTTTGTTCGGCAAGCAGATTGCTACTATGCCATGCAAAAAGGAGGTATCGTTGCCTCAGGTCCGACCAGTGAGCTGAGTAACGAGGTTATCCAAAGATTTTTAGCAGTGTAGTTATGCGGATTGGGTAAACTGTCAATCTAGATAGGTGTTTAATGTTGGCTTGAGAGGGTCTAAGATGTAGAGATTGCCAGCCCTGATCGTATCGTTAAACTTGAAAGCTTCGTATTAAAAGACACAAAAAGAGCCCACGAATCCCCCTAGCATTGCACTGATCGCTTAGTTGCTTCAGCTGTGTTGTGGTTTCATACAACCCTATTAGGCAAAATTTGCTAATCAGAGAATGCGAAAGATAAATCAAGGGATACACCAGTTCCAAACTCACTATTTCAGTAACCACCGGGAAATGTTCGAAGAACTCGCTCTAGGACAACATCCCACAATCCTGTTTATCACCTGTTGTGATTCCCGGATCGATCCCAATCTGATTACTCAAACTCAGCCAGGAGACCTATTTATTGTTCGCAATATTGGCAACATCATTCCACCTTATGGTGCTACCAACGGTGGAGAGGGTGCTGCTATTGAATATGCTATCCAGTCTTTGGATATTAAGGATATTGTTGTATGCGGTCACTCCCACTGTGGAGCAATGAAAGCGCTATTGCAACTCAGCAGCCTAGATGAAGATCTGCCATTAGTCCATGATTGGTTAAAGTACGCACAGGGTACTCGCCTACTCCTCAAGTACAACTATAAAGGGGTTGAAGGCGAGGACCTCTTGAACGCTGCAATTGAAGAGAATGTTATCACCCAGCTTGACAACTTGCGGACATACCCAAGCGTCCACGCCAAGCTCTACAGTGGTCAGCTCAATCTTCATGCCTGGGTCTACAAAATTGAGACGGGAGGAATCTTTGTCTATAGTGCGGATCGATGCAATATTCAAGCAAAGCACGAGGATGGCATGGCAGAAGTAGAAGAAGCTATGTCATTGTTAGTTAACCAAGCGGCAGAGTAGATGATGCGGATTTGGTATCACCTGTCGATTTAGATAGGTGTTTAATGTTGGTTTGAAACAGTTTGAGGGGTAGTGAACACTACCCCTGATCTTATCGTTAGACTTGGAAGTTTCGTATTAAACAACACAAAATACTCCAAGAGCCAACCCTTAACCTAACAGAACACTACAAATTGGCTCTTGAGAAAACTATGCC
>JAFAVL010000380.1 GCA_019242465.1 Chroococcidiopsidaceae cyanobacterium CP_BM_RX_35
TCGGCAAGGTTTTGGTGTAAATTCAGAACTTACGGCAAAGATTTGCTGGAACAAGGCACGGCTTCAAATGCCTAGAAGCCCTAATTTCTCGTGGCTCTTCGGCAAGTTTATGCTAGAAAATTTGGCAAACTTATGCCAAAAAGCACAGTAAAAAGCTTATGGAATCAATGGTTGAGACAGCTTGTCACCCCGTCAGAAAGTTTGCTTAGATTGCTGCCGTTTCTCTGCCCACCATTGCTTCATTCGCTCTGATTTTTGCTGCCGTCGCTTTTCCTTAGCAACCAGTTCTTCTTTTTCAATCCCTGCGGGTAGATTCCCCGCCGCTCTGCGGCGTAAAATACCTGAATGAGTGAATACCTTCACAAAAGCCATAACGTTACTGTTTTGTTATATCACTTGGTTTTTCCGGCAAAGTATCGACGGGCTGTATTTGACGAACAGGTTGATGCAGTCTTACGAGAAGTGTGTTTAGAAATTGAGAAGCGGTATGAGATTAAGTTTATTGAAATCGGCGTAGACAAAAACCATGTGCATTTCTTGGTGCAATCAGTGCCGACTTATAGTGTGACAAAACTCGTAAAAATGATTAAGAGTCTGACAGCACGAGAGGTGTTTAAGCGATGTTCTCAAGTGAAAAAACAATTATGGGGTGAAGAGTTTTGGAGTGATGGATATTTGGGAGCGTAACAAAACAATATTATGCATACTACATTGAAGTACTTTCCTATTGAATAACTCTCTTATTGAGAATTAAGCGCTTAGGCGTTGCTGATTTTGAAGTGGATCTACAACGAATTATCAAGCTTTAAAGCCTCAAATCCACCGCTGATTCAGCAACGCCGATTTATGAGTATCCCTCATCATGTCTCTCGCTTCAAATCTGCTGAGATTCGCGTCTTTTTTTTTCCAACAACAGTTCTCCAAGCGTTACCTGCTCTTGAACCATGCCAAAAATACCAATTTGAGGTAATTTTGTGGGGATTATTTGCATTAGCTAATATTATACAGGATGCTGATGGGACAAGGGTTGTACCTCACCACTACTTCCATATCACTACCAAACTGCATTTTGCCCTAACCTAGACGATTCATGACTAGCTGCTAGATATACTGAAATGATCGTTGCATTTGGCGAGTGTTGCCGAATGACTATCCCCTTTATTCCACGATGTACTATTACTTCCGCAAACGGCGGGATGACGGGAGTTGGAAACACATTTTTTGTTGGCGAGCTTTTTGTTTCTGCTGAGGTAGACTATCCATGACAACTGCCCTTGATGGATTCTGGGATTTGCTACGCGGGGCAATGGCGCTCCATCCTGAAGCCTTTCGGCTGATTGAGACGCTACCTCGCGGCACGCAAGTGGCGATTTATGTGCTGCTGCTGGCAGGTCTATCTCAGGCGATCGCGCAAAGCATTGTGCTGTTTGTGAATCAGGTCAAGCCGATTCGGTTTATGCTGAGTTTGGGAATCGCAGCCATTCTGTTCGTCATCAGTACAGCGTTTTGGATTTTCAGTGTCTGGGCAGTCAGTCATCTGCTGTATAGAGCGAATCCCTCTTTTATGACCGTATTCCGCGTCTTAGGACTTGCTTATGCGCCGCTCACCTGGAGTTTTTTAGGAGCGATGCCCTATTTTGGGGTGCCGATCGGCGTCGTGCTATCCATCTGGAGCTTGCTTGCGTTTGTGCGAGGCTTTAACGTGGTCACTGACCTGGGGCACTGGCAGATTTTGTGGTGCGCAATTCTGGGCTGGATTGTCTTTCAAATTATGCAGCGCACGATCGGTCGCCCAGCAGAAGCATTTGGACAGTGGTTATCTGACTCTGTTGCAGGCAAGCAGCTTGTGACTAATGTTCAGGGACTAGAACAAATGATTCAGGCAAGCTTTGGCACTGTGCCTGTTTCCCAAGCAGATGGCGATCACAGCAATGATCCAGGAGGTTAGCTATGAATCAATCTCGTCGCAACCTGGTTGGATTAGGATTACTCGTCGTGCTGTTGGTTCTGCTCCTGTCTTCTCTGCCCACCTTCAGTCACGTTTTTTGGTTAACGCTGAGTGACGTTCAACGGCTCGTCATCGACCTGCTTGGAATAGGGCTGGTGGCTCTGGTCATCGCCGCCCTTTTGAGTCCGCTAGAATCCCTGGGCTGGTGGGCGGGATGGTATGGCGATCGAGTCAAAACCGCCCACTTCTCCGGAACCGTTGAGGACGCGGCAGATGTTAATCCGGAGGCTGTTAATCCGGCGGCTGCTAATCCAACAGTGAGCCGCTACATCGTGTACTTGGATGGAATTGGGCAGTATCAACATACCTATGCGCCGGAAGCAGAGGCGTTTTTGCAGCACTTAGACGAAGCACTGCCTGATATGGTCTTGATCCGGGGCATTATGCCTTACTCAGTGCT
Source organism: Chroococcidiopsidaceae cyanobacterium CP_BM_RX_35 (assembly GCA_019242465.1). The sequence continues at coordinate 2,409 of JAFAVL010000380.1, forward strand.
GAATCGGTCTCTGACGAGTGATCGCCCGCTTTTTCGGTTCTGGCGGCTAGTCAACTGGCTGCGGGCAAAGCGGTTTCTGGGGGTGCTGGGGGTACTGATCAACCTTCGCAATACGTGGGTAGTTGCGGTTTCTGCCGATAAACGCTACGGGCCGATCTACAACCAGGGCATGGCGCAGCTCATTTACAACAGTTTGATCGATCATGGCTACCAGCCAGGCAGTCGGGTGCCAATTACGCTGCTAGGATTTAGCGGCGGCGGTCAAATCTCGATGGGGGCTGCACCGCTGTTAAAGCAGGTCCTGGATGTGCCGATCGATATTATCTCGATGGCGGGCGTGTTCAGTGGTCACAATAACATCCTGCGACTGGAGCATATTTATCATCTGGTGGGGGATAAAGACCCTGTGGAGCGACTGGGACCGATTTTATTCCCAAAACGCTGGCGACCCATGATGTTGTCTTATTGGAATCGGGCAAAGCAACGGGGAGCGGTAACGTTTATCTCGCTCGGTCCCGTCGGGCATCAAACTCCCGGTGGAGTGCTGGACCCCCATCAAACCCTGCCGGACGGTCGAACTCACGCGCAGCAAACGCTGGATTGGGCGATCGGCATCTTAAAAGAAGAGCTTCCGATCGATCGCCTCGCCCCAACTCGTAAACCGAGCAGTTACTCGCTGTTTCAGCAAGCCGTCTTTAACCAGATAAACTATTATCCGGTTCAGCAAGCTATTGATTTAACTCACTATCGCCCGATCGCGCCCTGGATGGGACGGTTGATTTTGCCCACGCTCGAACAACGGCAAACCTTCACCGGAGTTTGGTTTGAGGTGTATCATGCCGCTGCCGATCGGGCGCATCTGGAGGGACAGGTGGTGCAATTAGGCTGGCAGGATGATCCAAAAATCGCAGCCTATGTGCAGACCGTGACCCGCGACGTGCATTTCAGTGCCGATGCCGAATACAGCTTGAAACAGGGCAAAATTGTGCCGGAACGGTTGAATGGGTGGCGCTTGGTCGATCCGCTGGAATCGTTGGCGGGTGCTAGACCTGTTGATGACACGATCGTCATGCTAAACGGTCCCGTGATCGTTGAAACGTTTACTCAGCTTGACAATGGTCATTCCGTTCCACCTCGATTGCTGATCGCGCAAGACCCGGCGGTAATCACAGGTCGCTTTTATGCGATCGTCCAATTTATCGCGCCTGCGGCTGCCGCTCCGAATGGACTGCTGTATCGAGTTCGCCATTTCAACAAAGCATCCCGACAGTTTGACGGCATGGAAGAGATCGTTTTGCTGCCGCAGGTGATCGCCAACGAAAACGGCTTACCGCCCTCCAGCAGCAAAGACATTGAACAATCTCCCGGCAATGCGGACGGCTGGTACATTTATGGGGCAAAAAATCACGTCGGTCAGTTTGTGGTGCAGGCGATTGCCCCGCGTCACCTGTTTCGCCTCCAGCCCGATCAAGACATTGTCGGCAGGAAAGCCGCGATCGCCTACCTGAAAAAAGAGTCCTGGTCGGTAAAAGGAGTTAAAGGAACCTTTAGTTCGACGTGGCTACGCGTCAAAGCAACCGATTCAGACGAGTTTCAGGAGGGCGATCGGCTGCTGCTCAACCATGTCTACGGCGGGGTTGGCGGCAAAATGAAAGAGCCTGCCGCTCAGGGCCCGGTTTACTTCGGCCATTTTGCCTTTGGTTTGGCAGAAGTCGTGCGCGAACCTCTCACCAATGAACTGCGGCTTGAGATTCAATATTTCCAGGTCTACTGCCACAACGGTGACGGATTAATCTCCTGTAGACATCACTGGTCTCACTATATGGGTGATCGCCAGTATGGCTGGCTCAACCTTCGTCCGGTGCGGGATGTCGTGATCAAACTGAATGCCTTGACGGGGGATTACGAGATTGATGGGGTGAAAACGTCTCCGGTGGATGCGCTGATTGATCAGCTTCAAATCATGATGGCACGGTATCGGATTGGCGATGGCACCGGCAGTACTTACGTCGGTCCAGCCAATAACTGCGCCCAGGATTCGAATCAAGCTTTGTATGCGGCGCTTCAGCCCATTCAGAAGATAGTGCAGGACGAGCTGAAAGCAAAAGCATGGTTACTGACCCATCCGGAAGGAGCAGAGCAGCTAAAACAGCTCGCTCAGTTGGGGCGATCGCTGAAACGCAATTTGTTGCCGTTTGGCACTGCCAGAGCCGACTGGAAGGAGCATGAAGCGGTTTTAGGCAGCAGTCTGCAAGATGACCCCATCCAGCAGCTTTTTATGGGTCTGGCAAGCTGGCGTACCATGGTGCCTCGCGTGGCGAGCGATCACTTGATTACAGCGTTGATTCACCAGGGGGCGACGGTGCTCGTCCTTCGTACCAATCAAGTGGGTGGATTAAACCCGGACATTGAGCCGATCGCTCCCATGACACTCTAAAGGGTTATGTCGCAAAAACTTCTTAGCTCTTGATGGATTTCAGGGATCGGTCATGTTCTAGATCGGTTGTTTTGCTTTTAAACAGGTAATATCAAGTCGTCTAGAATGCCCATAATATAATGGAGAGAGATCTCGGGTTTTGTCACAAAAACAGGTAGATGGTAAGGTAAAAAAGGGCTTGGTTCAGAAACAGGCAATTTAAGGTAACAAAGCAGGCTACGCTTTTAAAGCGGGACACTTTGCAGAGAAAGCCTTTGAGCCTTCAGTGATTTTTTCGATACTCTGGGACGAGGTAACTCACCCATCTGGTCCAGCACCCAAGTAAACAGATTAGGAAATTGTCTGCCAAATAGTCGTTGTGCAGCAGTGGTGCCATCAGAACGCTTTAAGTCAAAGTTATGAATAACGGTAAGCACTGGGAGATGATGCTGCCAAAATCCTCGCTGCACATGGTGTCGTTGAAGACAGATAGCCATTACGACCTTCTACGGCAGAGGAGGCACGATGGAATTGAGTTACCACGCGCTGAGCCCAATCTTGCCAATGTTGCAACTGCTCCTCGGCTAGGGTAGCGGTGAAGGGATGAGCAAGCAGGACCGAATGGGTCCGGCAATGCGCTTGTCGATAAATTCGCCTCAAAGTGCGGGATTTAGTCTTACCGAGCTGATGTTGCCAATAGACTGTTGGCAGCAGTTGACCCAGTAACCAGTTGCTGCAAGATGCATCCAGGTTTTCCAGTGAGAGGGAGTGTTGTACCCACTGCCACCAGCTATTGACCCGAACTGCTAAAGCCGGAATTTGCTGTCGGAATTTGTGCCAAACTGAGTCAGCCTTGAGCAGGTGATGTGTGTTCTGGAGAGTCTCCAACTTGAGCAGTAGTTGTTCTAGCTGGGCTTGAATCTCGGTCGTGGTTTTAAAACCACTATCTGTCAAGGCGAAGGGATGAACCGTCAATGTCAGTTGCTGCCGCAGTCGATGATAGGTGCGTTGTCCCGATTGCACGAATTCTAGTTGAGCCTGTTGTTGCTCCACCAACTGTTGTTGTGCTGTTGTATCTTTAGCTAGAGCTGTCAGTTGAGCTAACCGTTTTTGTACCTGTACCAGTTTCTGAGTTGCCTGATTGAATTGCCGACTCAAAGCCGCTCCAACAGACTTACTCAGGTCCCAGAGGGGATGAAACAGATCGGCAATGCTGGGACACTCAAATCCTTCTAGGGCAAGTTTGATTAAGGCAGGTGCTCGGTCGCTGACCAACGACCTGACTCTCACTCCCACCCGTGTCAAAGCTGTTTGGGCTTTGTCCAGCCAAGTCTGGTACTGTCGATTCTCCACCTCTTCTTCTACCAAGATGTATCCACTCTTCAAGTCCATCAGCACCAACACATCTCGCTCAAAATTCGTTTCATCCGCCGCCGCACAAATCTCTATTGCTGTCTGATTTTGCCCCAGGATTGATTGTTGCTGCTGTTGGTATTGTAAAATCCTTTCCCTGACTTCAGCTTCCAGCTTGTGCAGGGCACTCGGTGAAACTCCTACTTGCGTTGGCAATTGCAATAAGTAGAAAAACTCAGACAGCGTCTCCACTCCAATGCCACACTTGATGCCGAAAATGTAAATCGTGCCTAAAACTAGCAGCCTGAGCCATTGTCCCCCTGCTGCCGTTTCCCATAATTCTGACTCGGAATACTGGTTACGCCGTTCGATGGCTTGTTGATGCCGATGCACACTACTTTTAGCGATCCCTGTCGCCTCTGCGATCTTCCTAATGGAGCGTTTGCCTCCTTTCTTGATTGCCTCAAACACTTGCTGGCTGCGTTGGCGTAACTTCATTCTTGATCCCGCGCTTTTCTGGTTCAGAGCTTAGTCTAAACCTTCAAAGGAGAGCTAAAACTCTGCTCTGACTTTGTCCCACTGTCCCGCTTTACGTTAGTAGCCCAGAAAATTATCCATGTAGATATGGATGCATTCTATGCTTCAGTTGAGCAAAGAGATGAGCCTCAATACCGGGGTAGACCATTAGTCGTGGGTGCCTCCCCAGAACAGCGAGGGGTAGTGGCTGCTGCTAGCTATGAAGCGAGAAGATATGGAATTCATTCAGCCATGCCATCTCGGACAGCTTGTCATAGATGTAGAGAATTAATCCTTGTCCGACCCAGGTTTGAAGTTTACAGAGAAATCTCACAGCAGATTCGGGAAATTTTCTACAGATACACTGATCTAGTGGAGCCGCTAGCGTTAGATGAGGCTTATCTGGATGTAACTGCAAATAAGCAGGGGATACCCTCTGCCACCTGGATAGCAGAACAGATCAAGGAAAGTATATTTAAGGAAACTGAACTAACGGCATCTGCTGGTATATCCATCAACAAGTTTTTAGCCAAAATCGCTTCGGGGATGAACAAGCCGAACGGGTTGTACTTAATCCCTCCTGACTCAGCTGCAGAGTTTGTCGAGCAACTTCCCATTCAAAAGTTTCATGGAATTGGGCAAGTGACCGCAGCCAAGATGCAGCGACTAGGAATTCATTCAGGAG
>JAFAVL010000440.1 GCA_019242465.1 Chroococcidiopsidaceae cyanobacterium CP_BM_RX_35
ACTAAAGTTTCAATCTGACGCTCCTGCAATACTTCTCGCTCTTGAGCTTCGGCAAAAGTGAGTTGATAAAAACGAACGGTATCGCCCGGTTTCAGTTGCCCAATTTTCCATAGCTCCGATTGGACAATCGTAGCAGGACAGACAAAACCGCCGAGGCTAGGACCATCTGGACCCAAGATAATTGGCATATCGCCTGTAAAGTCGATTGTGCCAATTGCATAGGCATTGTCATGAATATTTGACGGATGCAACCCCGCTTCGCCACCATCAGGACGTGCCCACTTGGGCTTGGGACCAATTAACCGCACCCCTGTTCTAGCCGAGTTGTGATGTACCGTCCAACGGGTGGAGAAGAAAATTTCGATGTCTTCGTCAGTGAAGAAATCTGGCGCACCGTGAGGACCGTAGAGAACCCCGATTTCCCAGGCGTTAGTATATTGCGGAATCAGTTCAGCAGGCAGAGAAGACGTAGGGATGCTTTCCCCGTCTCTTTGATTCAGGCGCAACACATCTCCCGTCCGCAGAGTGCGTCCGACATGTCCGCCAAACTTTCCGAGCGTAAATGTGGCTTTACTTCCCAGATAATCTGGTACGTCAAACCCATGTTTAACGGCAAGATAGGTGCGGTAGCCGTGTGCCTGAATAGCTTTGAGTTTCAGGGTGCTGCCTGCGGTAACAGGAACGGCAGTCCAAAAGGGAACCTGTTGCCCGTTGAGTGTGGCTTGCATCTGGGCACCCGTTAGACAGATTGTCGTATCCGCATTGAAGCACAGTGTTGGACCTGTAACGGCACACTCTAATCCTGCTACGGATACTGCATTACCAACGATGCAATTCGCCAACCGAAATGCTAAATGATCCATCGGTCCTGAGGGGGGAACTCCAACATGCCAGTAGCCGAGCCGTCCCGGATAGTCCTGAATAGTAGTGTAGGTACCGGGTTCTAAGACATCGACCGTCTGTGGTTTGTACTGGAACGTGTCTAAGAAACGAGTGCTCAAATTGCTGGAAGTGAAATTGGGGGCATCGAGAACTTGTCGCAGATAATCTAAGTTGGTTTCAATTCCGGCTATTTCAGTGGTGTTCAGAGCCGATTTGAGTTGCGCGATCGCCGCCTCTCGATTCGGCTGATGCACAATCACCTTGGCTAGTAGCGGATCGTAGAACGGTGTTACTTCCGCTCCTGTCTCAATCCAGGTATCACAGCGGATACTATTAGGAAACTCGACTGCACTCAATATGCCAGAACTGGGCTGGAAGTTTTTGCTAGCATCCTCCGCATAAATCCGCACTTGCATCGCATGTCCTTGCGGTTGATGGTGATAATTCTCTAGCCTCAGCGCATCGCCTGCTGCTAGCTTCACCATCCACTCCACGAGATCGATCCCGCTAACTTCCTCTGTCACACCATGCTCAACCTGCAAGCGGGTATTAACTTCCAGAAAATAAAACGTTTGCGCTTCTACATCAAAAATAAACTCCACCGTTCCAGCGGAGCGATAATTTACAGCTTGAGCCAGCCGCACGGCTGCATCATAGAGTTCCCGCTTCAATTCATCACTAATTCCCGGAGCCGGAGTTTCTTCAATCACTTTTTGATGGCGTCGCTGAGTAGAACAGTCGCGCTCACCCAGGGTGATCGCATTGCCTTGCCCGTCCCCGAAAATTTGCACTTCGAGGTGTCGAGCTGTTTGAATGTATTTCTCCAAATACACACCACTCTGATTGAAATTACTCTGACTCAAACGCCGCACTTTCTCAAACGCATCTGCTAATTCAGCCTTGCTACGGCAGACCTGCATCCCAATTCCACCACCGCCAGCAGTGCTTTTCAGCATTACCGGATAGCCGATTGCAGTCGCTGCCCTCTCAGCCTGCTCTAAACTTTCCAGCAGTTGGGTTCCAGGCACTAGCGGCACTTGGTTTTGCTCCGCCAACAACCGGGCGGTATGCTTCAATCCAAACTGCCGGATCTGCTGCGGTGTTGGACCAATAAACACCATACCTTCTCTAGCACAGGCTTCTGCAAACTTAGCGTTCTCGCTCAAAAAGCCGTAGCCCGGATGAATTGCCTCAGCACCCGTTTGACGAGCCACTTCTAACATGCGATCTAAGCGTAGGTAACTCTCTGCCACAGGTGCAGGACCGATACAAACGGCTTCGGTTGCCAACGACACATGCTGCGCATGGGTATCAGCTTCAGAGTAAACCGCAACGGAGGCAACGCCTAAGCGATCGAGGGTGCGGATAATGCGACAGGCAATTTCACCTCGATTCGCAATTAGAACCTTGTTAAACATAAAAGCTTTCTCTATTTCCTAGATCGCATCCCAAATAAGCAACCGAATTGGAGTGGGATTGTAGGCGTTACAGGGGTTATTAATTTGAGGACAGTTAGAAATTGCGACCAGTGCATTCATTTCAGCGCGTAAATCCACAATACTGCCTGGAGCAGAAATGCCATCAACAATTTCCAACGTGCCATCGTCTGATACTGGAACGTTCATAAAGAAGTTGATATTGCTAACGAGATCCCGCTTGCCCAGGTCGTAAGGAGCAAGAGCCATCAGAAAATTCTCTACACAGGCGTGCTGATACTTCTTGTCCAGCCCAAAGCGGACAGAGTTGCTTTCACGGCTACAGGCACCACCAGATGTATCATGCCGTCCACAAGTGTCATTGATGATGGTTAGCAGCACCCGCCCCTCATTGGAAAGGAGTTTACTGCCCGTGGTCAAATAGATATTGCTTTGACCAACCAGCGTGTCAGGAGCGCTGTAGCGCTCTGATGGGTTATCCGCGTTGTATACCAGAAAATCAACGGCTTGGTTGCCCCCCAAGTCCTCAATCCGCAGGATCTGTCCCTGTTTGAGAACGCGAGACCAGGGGTATTTAGCGGGTAAAACCTCGTCGTAAATTGCTATTTTGGGATCGAGTTGTGTCAATTGAGTTGCAGTCATGATTCCATCCTCCTAAATATTTGAAACGTTTGAGGAACTATTGAGCAAACAGCGCATCAGTGTTGACAAAGCCACGAATCGCTTCTGGATTGGCATTACGGCACAAGTCATCAGGACCTGGTACGGGAGACTGCCAAACGGTAAGCTGAATCGGTTTTGGGTCATACACCTTACTAGAATGCAGGACATGTGGGCAGTTGGAGAGAATCACCATCACGTTCATTTCTGCCCGCAAATCGATAAAGCTACCGGGCTTTTCGCAGCCTTCCCTAAAGACCATTTTGCCGTCTCGCTCCACCGCAATCCGGGTGAATAGATTGAGGTTGGGCATGATGTCCTTTTTGCCCAAGCCCCAGCGCGTTAACGCCTTGAGGAAGTGATCGCGCGAATTGTGCCAATCTCCTGCACCATACTTCGCAGCATTGCTGGCAGCATTGCTGCATCCTCCTAAAAGGTCGTGATAGCCAGAAGTATCCTCAGCGATGGAAAACAGAATTCGCCCCATATCTGAGTAAAGCACCATGCCCTTTTTGAGAAAGGCGTTGAACTGAATCTTAGCGGTGTCTGCTGCGTTGAACCGTTCGATTGGGTTATCGGCGTTGTAGCACAGCACGGAGACGCCTTGAGATCCTTCCAGATCTGCTATCCGTAGCGTATTGCCTCGCTTGATGATTGCTTGCCAGTAAGCCCCACCAGGAACGATGTCTTCTAGAAGTACCAAACTAGGATCGATAGCAGAGTTTGAGTGAGTAGACGCGGGTTGCACCATAAAATCCTCCGGGGATTGTGGAATTAACTGTTCGGGAGCTGCCCAAATCCAATTGCCGGGATCTTTGGATCAGAACATTTCACTTAAACAGCAAAGCCCAGGAGCCTACCACATCAGCTAACACTGTATGGCTCTCCCGGGCTTTTCTCCCGCCGTGTACCAACTCATCTTTCCTCAAGTGGTGTAGCCTCCTGAAAGATTGCAGTTGGCGGCTTCTCTTGGACCAGTCGCCCAGCGAAAGCATCGCTAGACCGGAACCCTAGAAGCCCATTCCTGTTCAATTTACTGTCTAAGTCGGGTTAGAGTCTACCCCTATCGCCCTGCTACAGGGGTTTAGGAGTATGCTTTTATCTTTATAACTCGACTTTTTAGAAGCTTACTATTCCTGTATATTTTTAGCAAGGAAGCAAGACGAGAAATGCAGCAAAAACTACAGATAATTTGGATTGGAATTCGTTTATAGCTGCTTGGCTAATGTTCTAGCGACTCTAGAAGTTTCATCAAGAAAGCATCAGGGTTTGATGATTTGGATAGCAAACTGTTTAGTCCTCTCTGTAATTGCAGTATGATTGTTCCTGGGTAGAATTTATCCATAACTGTATCAATTTCAACCTAGAAAGTAGCAAAAAACACCTCCATTCCGAATTTTGAATTCCGAATTCCGAATTTTTCACTGTCAAATTTCATCCAACGTTCCCAATCCAGACAACCTACCCCGGTGGCTGCACTGGCTTGAGCATTGTCCTAGTACCAACACCTGGGCAATTGATCGTGCTGCTGATCTCAATCATGGGGATGTAGTCTTTACCCGTAATCAAACTGCTGGCAAGGGTCAGCACGGGCGTGTCTGGCATTCACCTTTTGGAGTGCTAACTGCCAGCTTTGTACTCGATCGCCTGCCTGCCTCGCAGTTACCTAGCCTCAGTCTAGCAGCAGGTCTAGCAGTAATTTACGCTGTTGAAGATTTGCTCCCCGATTGGCGAGGAATGTTGCGATTGAAATGGCCAAATGATGTGTTGCTAGAGGGTCGCAAACTGGCAGGAATTTTATGTGAAGCGGCGTCTTCAACTCCCAATCAGACTCGTGTAATTGTTGGAGTTGGGCTCAATCGTTGTGCGGACTTTGCTCAGGCAGGGTTGGATACGAAAGCGATTGGCAATGCTATTAGCTTGCATGAGGTAAAGAGCCTTGTACCGGATGAACTGCCGCTACTGGAACGACTACGCCACTATTTGATCCAAGCAGGGTCAATTCTCTCTCAGGGAAATTCCTTAGCTGTCTCTGGTTTAGCTGCATTATTGCCAGAACTCCGTCGTCGTGATGCCCTCCTGAATCATCAGATCGCGTTAGAGTTGCCGGGAGAACAAATTTCAGGACAAGCGGCTGGGATGGATAAATGTGGTCGTCTACTGCTGCGGTTGTCGGATAATCAACTACGGGCGTTTTCGTCAGGACGAGTGGTAGTTAGGTAATGCGGTCAAGAGGGAAAATATGGAGTTCAGCGACGATACCAGTTTAAATTTGCGATCGCTGATGCAGCGTTACCGCACAGGTGAGACGACTCCAGATGCACTCGTGAGGCAAATTTATGAACGGATTGAGCAATACGCCGATCCAGCAGTGTGGATTTATCTCGCACCAATTGCCGACTCTTTGCAACGCGCGAGAGCATTGATGGAGCAAGACCTCAGTCAACTACCGTTGTATGGTGTGCCGTTTGCTATCAAAGATAATCTGGACTGGACAGGTGTACCGACTACAGCAGGCTGTCCTAAGTTTGCTTATGTTCCGCAGCGCTCGGCAACAGTCCTTGAGCGGTTATGTGCGGCAGGGGCAATTCCCATTGGTAAAACCAATTTGGATCAGTTCGCCACCGGCTTAGTTGGCACCCGCACGCCGTATGGAGTATGTCGCAATCCATTTGATGCCCGCTATTTACCTGGTGGCTCTAGTGCTGGCTCAGGAGTGGCGGTGGCAGCTGGATTAGTCAGCTTTTCCTTGGGAACGGACACAGCAGGCTCGGGGCGAGTACCTGCTGCCTTTACGAATATTGTTGGACTAAAACCGACACGAGGGCTCATCAGCACAAAAGGGTTGGTACCTGCCGTTAGGAGTTTGGACTGTGTTTCGGTATTTGCTCTCACCTGTGCAGATGCCGAGTTCGTCTTGCAAATTGCCGGAGGCTTTGACGCCGACGATCCCTTTTCCCGTCTATCCAAGCCACGAATGGGATCTGAAATTACCGGATTGCGGGTAGGGATTCCTGACGACGAGTATTTGAACTTCTTCGGCAATACAGATGCCGAACAAAGGTATCAAGAGGCGATCGCTCACTTGGAAACCTTGGGCTGTCAGATTTTAGCGATCGACTTTCAACCTTTTGCTGAAACAGCTCCCATGCTCTACGAGGGACCATGGTTGGCAGAACGCTATGTTGCGGTTGGCAAGTTTCTGGAACAAAATCCTCACGCGGTTCATCCAATCGTCGGTCAAATTATCAGCAGTGCTAGCCGTTACGATGCAGTATCTGTCTATCAAGGTCTGTATCGGTTGGCAGACCTGAAGCGTCAGTCTGAAGCTCAGTGGCGGGCAATGGACATTTTAGCCCTGCCCACGACTGGCACGATTTATACCGTAGCAGAAGTAGCAGCCGAACCTATCGCTCTCAACCGCAATCTCGGCACTTACACAAACTTTGCTAACCTACTCGACTTGTGTGCGCTGTCTGTGCCAAGTGGGTTTCAAAGCAATGGACTACCCACGGGCTTAACCCTGATGGCTCCTATGTGGCAGGAGGCGCTGCTCTGTCAGCTAGGTACTGCCTTCCACGCTCAGTTAGGAGGAACGCTTGGTGCAACAGGTATCCCGCTAGCTGCAATCTCTACATTTACAACTCCCTTACTCATGAATGCGGTATCTGAAAAACCAATCAAAATTGCCGTGGTGGGAGCGCATCTCACAGGGCAACCTCTGAACCATCAACTTACAGAGGAGCAAGGAACCTTTGTTCGCTCCTGCCGTACCAGCTCAATTTACCGACTCTATGCCTTGACAAGTGACACAATTCCTAAGCCTGGGTTGATCCGCCAGTCTTACGGGCAGGGTTATGCAATTGAAGTAGAAGTGTGGGAACTACCTGTCACAGGGTTTGGGCGGTTTGTTGCCAAGATTCCGCCTCCCTTGGGAATTGGCACATTGATGCTAGAAGACGGCGAAGCAGTGAAGGGGTTTCTATGCGAACCTTATGCGATCACCGATGCGCTCGATATTTCTCACTTAGGCAGTTGGCGGACGTATCTGGCAAGTTTGAGTTAGTGACATGTCGGTTTTGTCTTACTCAGCAGCTACCATCGCAGGAATCAGCACTGCATCAATGACGTGAATGACGCCATTATCGGTAAGGATATCAAGTTTAATAACTTTGGCATCATTCACTTTAATACCATCAGAGGTATCAACGGCAATAATAGACCCCTCAAATGTCTCAGCCTCTTCAATCTGCATCAGGTCTTCAGCCCTTACGTCTCCAAAAACAACGTGATAGGTTAAAATTCGCTTGAGCTTTGGGAGGTCATTTAGTAGCAGTGAGTCTAAAGTTCCCTGTGGTATTTTGGCAAATGCCTCATCTGTGGGTGCAAAGACTGTGTAAGGACCAGGACTCTTGAGGATTTCTACTAGCTCTGTAGCCAGAATAAGCTGCAACAGCGTCTTAAAATTTCCTGCATTATCCGCCGTTTCTACAATATCAGCCATGAGATTTCCTCAGTTTGTTGTTTATCACACTCAGCAATATTACTAATATGTCACACAGCTCAACAGCATCTACCAAGGGAAAGGTTTTACACTTTATCTATAATAGCTGCTTTAACATCATTGATAAGCTGATTTATACTTTTTTCTGTTGTATCCCACAAACACATAAACCGTGCGCTATCAGCACCAATAAATGTGTAAAACTGCCAACCTTGCTGATGTAGAGTAGAAATTGCAGACTCAGGCATTTTTAAAAATACTGAGTTTGCCTGTCTAGGAAATACAATCTGAATCTCCAGTATTTCCTGTAGCTTTTCCTCCAAATATCTTGCACATTCGGTCTTCATGAGCTGAATTTTTCAACCATGTATTATTTTCTAGCAATCCCAGCCATGGTGCGGATAAAAATCTCATCTTAGATGCCAGTTGTCCAGATTGTTTACAGACGAAATAGACTTCACACTGTGTTTCAAAGATATCTTTTAAAAGATCGGTTGCTTGCTTCGTCCAGTAGTCTTCGCCGTAAGCACACTCATGATGGCTATTTGCTTTTATCATGTACTCAAGGGTTCGCCGGAGATGGCTCCGGCGACTTCCTTGAGAAAGCTCAATTGCGGTTGGACACATCCCTGAGTAGTTGTCGCTTGCAAACTGTTGCACTTTCTTTTTCATGTAAGCCATGTGAGATGAGTTAATGTCTATTAATTCTGGCTAATGCCAACAGCTTTTGACTACACCCATCAAAAGGGGTAAGGGAGCGTGGGGGATGATCCCTGCTCCCTTTCTCCCTGCCCCCCTACCTCTTCGTCCCCCTGCCTGGGGTCAATTCCTGTGGCAGACTGGTAAACTAGATATCAACCCAAAAATCAAGTCCTATGCTGAAGCGTTCTAAGTTTGAGACAACCCAAGATCAGGTGATGCAACGTGCTGAGGAACTTATCAGTGCGGCATCGAATCGCTATCGCATTACAGTTCAGGTAGCGAATCGGGCTAAACGTCGTCGCTACGAAGACTTTGATAATGTGGATGACCCGTTGATGAAGCCAGTACTACGGGCAATTATTGAGATGTCTGATGAGTTAACTCAACCAGAAATTATCGGTGATGATGAGGCAAATACTACAGTCAGTTACCGGGGTATCTAGCGAGTTAACTAACTGAAGATTGTCGGCGAGTCAGCTATCAGGGTGTGGCAAAAGGGGTTAAATGAAGCATTTAGTAACTTTTCTCCACAAGAGACGAGGCTTGTACCGAAGAACATATCTCCTCTTATTGACCGTGACAATTTTGCTCATCTGCGGTTTCGGGGCGAAGAAATCAACTGACCTCAATTTTTATACTACCCAGCCTGCCTCCGCGCAAACCACACCAACCTCCTATCAAGTAGTTGGTGCCAGCGATGTTTGGCGGCAGGTTTATCAGCAACTACCCTACTTGCCATTGGAGAATCAGTACGTTAGTCAAGAGACTGGGAAGGTTGACTCTAACAGCACCTTAATGAGTCGCTTAATTCGATATCACATCTATGTAAAGGGGCGTCCGTCACTTTACCGACTAGATTGGAAGCTGACTCTAGCCGACTACCTTGGTGCGAATGAAACTATGGATGAAGGGCGATATCCAGGGGTTGACACTTTGCGGAAAAATCCGTTGGACGGCGATCGCGATGCCATTGGTCGTCTGAATCTTGCCCAGCGAAATGCTTTAGTTCAAGTCTTAGTAAACATCTTTAATCCTAAATACCAGGCGGAGGAGTCAGCAGCGTCTGACAGTTCAGCACCACAGACGCAGCCAACGCCAAGACGCAGTACACCTTCCCGTCCGAGCATCACCCAGCCCAAACCGGGAGATGCTCACCTACTGATGCCTTGAGCAAAGCCAGTGGAGCGTTTTGTTAAGAATGGAGCAGGTTGGCGTCTTGGTTGGAATCCTAATGCAGCTGAATTTAAAGGCTTAGTGGGTGGAGACAATTGGGCAATTGAGCTAACTGAAGCGGAGTTGGCTGATTTTTGTCGGCTACTGGGACAGTTAGCTGAAAGTATGAGCCAGATGGCTAGCGAGTTGATGGATGAAGAGAAAATCTCTTGTGAAGTGGAAAGCGATTTAATGTGGATGGAAGTAGAGGGCTATCCCCATAAGTACAGTTTGCGCTTGCTCCTGAACACTAGTCGTCGAGGAGAAGGTAGTTGGTCTACGGCAGCAGTCCCTGGTTTAGTACAAGCAATCCAGACGCTCAAGGTTTTTTAGATTTCCTTTTGTTGCCTAACCTTGTGTTAGAATTATCCTTTGTATCGGGGCGTAGCGCAGCTTGGTAGCGCGCCACTTTGGGGTAGTGGAGGTCGTGGGTTCGAATCCCGCCGCTCCGATTGAATTTCAGCATCACCAAGTCCTACCACCCTGGATGGTCTAACTTACACGCCTGTACATCCGTCTCCAGAACTGCACGACGGGAGATGGCTATTCTCACAATGCAACTTGAGCAGCTGTAAAGTTACCACTGATTACTGCTGTTGTGGAATTGTGCCGCTGCATGGCAATGTTGTTCATCTTTGTTGTGCGACATTCTACGCTACTAATACAGCCAGGTCGCAAAGCCCAGCGGGGGGAAAGACTGTTCACGATATTTGACAATACGACTGTCCATTTTATGCATGACTCCTGGCAGGCAATTCGGCTAGTTTGGGATTTGATATGTGCCAGCACGATAAGAAAGTCACACCTCTACACTGCTAACTCTGTAGATCAACCTACCTTTAGCAACAACACCGCTAGTGATGCCGAAAGCAGTCCGACTGACAACTCCAACGTCTATGGTGAGCTTAATGTCACCCCTGTACCCGCTCCTTCTTCTACAGCGGGTATACTCACGCTTGTAGCTGTGATTGGGGGGTTCAAGTTAAAGCGCCAACTGAAGTAACC
>JAFAVL010000525.1 GCA_019242465.1 Chroococcidiopsidaceae cyanobacterium CP_BM_RX_35
TCGGTCCGACAATATCATTTCGCGGTATCGACAATGCTGCGTACTATCGTCTAGTGGACGACGATCCCCGCTACTACATGGATTTTACAGGCTGCGGCAATTCCTTGAACGTGCGCCATCCCCAAATCCTGAAGATGATGATGGATAGCCTGCGCTATTGGGTGTTAGAGATGCATGTGGATGGTTTCCGCTTTGACTTGGCTTCGGCGCTGGCACGAGAATTCTATGAAGTGGACAGTCTGGCATCGTTCTTTGACATCGTGCATCAAGATCCTGTGATTGCTGATGTCAAACTGATCGCCGAACCCTGGGATGTAGGGGAAGGTGGCTATCAAGTTGGCAACTTCCCACTACTGTGGTCAGAGTGGAATGGTAAGTATCGGGACACAGTTCGGGATTTTTGGCGGGGTGAGGATAGGACTCTGGGAGAATTTGCCTATCGCTTCACTGGTAGCTCTGATCTATACGAGACGAATGGACGCAGCCCCTATGCCAGCATCAACTTTATTACAGCGCACGATGGTTTTACCATTAACGATCTCGTCAGTTATAACGAGAAGCACAACGAGGCAAATGGCGAAGACAACCAGGATGGTGAAAGTCATAATCGTTCCTGGAATTGTGGAGTAGAAGGTGAAACCGATGACCTAGAGGTGCTAGAGCTGCGGGAGCGACAAAGGCGAAACTTCCTGGTAACGCTCATGCTTTCTCAAGGCATTCCCATGCTGCTTTCTGGGGATGAAATGGGAAGAACTCAGAAGGGTAACAATAATTGTTATTGCCAAGATAATGAGATTTCTTGGTTAGATTGGAAGTTGGTTTCTGGAAACGCCGAACTCTTAGATTTCACGCGTCAGCTCATCTACTTCCGCCGCAAACACCCAGTATTTCATCGGCGTAAATGGTTTCAGGGTCGAGCGATTCACGGTACAACCGTCAGTGACATTGGCTGGTTCAATCCTGATGGTGGTCAGATGACTGACGAGCAGTGGCAGGATGGTTTTGCCAAGTCGATTGGGGTGCTATTGAATGGAGAAGAAATCACCACAACTGGTCCCCAAGGGCAACGGATCATTGATGAAGTCTTTCTCCTGTTCTTTAATGCCCACTATGAAGTGATTGAGTTTGCTTTACCACAGGGGGTGCAAGATAGGGAGTGGGAAGTTGTGATCGATACTAAGAAGCCTGATTTCATCGAACCTGGAACGATTTACACAGGCGATAAGTATGTGCCAATTACGGCGCGATCACTAGTGCTACTGCGGCGTGTAGGATAGTTCACTTCTTTCATGGTCGCTAGAATTTTTGTGATAGATTTAGCGTTTTCTTGCTCAGTCTAAAGTTAGTTGTCTTGCCACCCAAAAATGTGAATACTTCAGTATAGACACTGCCTAGTGAGGCTCTGCTGCCAAGATAACCCCTTTCAATTACGGCATTGGCAGCAGAATTACCATGCTAGCGCTGGGCCGACCAAAGCAATCCAGACATACATAAAGCCGGGAGATTAAGCGTGAAGATTGGTGCTGACTATCACAGTTCGGGTGATTGCGAATTTACCGTTTGGGCTCCCTTACTGCAAGAGGTAGCCGTGCAAATTGTTGCCCCCAAACAGCGCCTTCTCCCAATGCACAAAGATGCATCGGGATACTGGAAAGCAGTGGCTTCAGACGTTGAGCCAGGAACGCTTTACTTCTACAAACTTGAGGGAGCTAACGATCGACCAGATCCAGCCTCAAAATTTCAATCACAAGGCGTACATGGACCTTCTCAAGTAGTTGACCCAAATGCATTTTCCTGGGCTGACTCTGATTGGGCTGGTATGCCTCTAGAGGAGATGATCGTATACGAACTGCATGTTGGTGCTTTCACACCAGAAGGGACTTTTGAGGCAATCATCCCTCGACTTGAAGCCCTAAAAGAAATAGGGATCAATACAATTGAGGTGATGCCAATTGCCCAATTCCCAGGTGAACGCAACTGGGGATATGATGGCACTTACGTTTATGCTGTCCAGAACTCCTACGGAGGTCCCGAAGGCTTCAAAAACCTTGTTAATGCTTGTCACCAGAGCGGCATGGCAGTTGTGCTGGATGTTGTATACAACCACTTCGGCCCTGAGGGAAATTATATCAGTGACTTTGGTCCCTACTTCACACAAACATATAAAACCCCTTGGGGCAGTGCAATTAACTATGACGATTTCCGCAGCGATGGCGTTCGTAATTTCTTTATAGAAAACGCCTTATACTGGTTCAGCGAATATCACATTGATGCTTTGCGGTTAGATGCTATTCATGCCATTTATGATCTAGGAGCTAAGCACTTCTTGCAGGAATTAAAAGAAAGAGTTGAGGCACTTTCCCAGCAGCGAGGCAGACAACTTTACCTAATCGCAGAAAGCGATCTAAATGATGTGCGAGTGATCCGTGATCGCCAGTTGGGAGGTCATGCGATGGATGCCCAGTGGAGTGATGATTTTCATCACTCGTTACACACATTGCTCACTGGCGAACTAATAGGATACTACCAGGATTTTGGTAATTGCGAACAGTTAGCGACAGCTTTTAAAGAAAGCTTTGTTTACTCCTGGAAATACTCCTCCTCTAGAGAAAGATATCACGGTAGTGATGCTAGAGACTTTGCTGGTCATAAGTTCGTTGTCTGTTCGCAGAATCACGACCAAATAGGCAACCGCATGTTGGGAGAAAGGTTATCTCAACTTGTTTCCTTTGAAGCCTTAAAGTTAGCTGCGGGTGCTGTCTTGCTCTCACCTTACATCCCGCTACTGTTTATGGGTGAAGAGTATGGTGAAGATTCCCCTTTCCTTTATTTTGTGAATCACTCAGATCCAGATTTGGTTGAAGCAGTGAGAAAGGGAAGAAAAGAAGAATTTAAACATTTTCATCTAGAAGGAGAGTTTCAAGACCCCCAAAGTCCTGAAACATTACAAAAGTCTCAATTGAAATGGGAAAAGCGAAATTCAGGCAAACATAAAGTTTTACTGGAACTTTACCAGCGACTAATTCAATTGCGACAGTCAATTCCAGCTCTAAAAAATCTTGACAAGCAGAATCTAGAAGTCTCTTGTATTGAAGCAGATAAGATCCTGCTTCTACACCGCTGGAGTGATAGTAGTCAAATATTCTGCATCATGAACTTTAACGACAAAGATGTCTCTTTCCAGCCAAAGCTACCAAATGGCAACTGGCGAAAGAGCTTAGACTCTTCTGATCCAAAATGGATGGGTAGTGGAGTGACATTGCCAGAGAAGCTGACAACCGAGCAGGAATTGAAAATCGAACCACAAAGTTTCGCTCTCTACGAATCGTAAATAATCAGTTGTGGGATGGGCAAAGCCTATCCCCATTAACTTGAAATTCAATTAGGAGTAAAAATTAAAAATGCGGATTCCGACAGCAACATATAGAATTCAATTTAATTCTAATTTTGGCTTTGAGTCAGCAAAAAAAATCGTTGCTTATCTAGCTGACCTAGGTATTTCTGATCTTTATGCTTCCCCTATCTTTAAAGCTAGGACGGGTAGTACACATGGATATGATGTTGTTGACCCTAATCAAATCAATCCTGAACTAGGTTCTGAGGAAAGCTTTAAAGAATTGGTGAGCGAAATTAAGCAGTACAATATGGGTTGGTTGCAGGATATTGTACCTAATCACATGGCATATGATAGCCAAAACCAGCTATTGATGGATGTGTTAGAGAATGGTTCTAATTCTGACTCATTTGACTACTTTGACATTGACTGGAATCATCCTTATGAAACTATTAGAGGGAGAGTGCTTGCCCCCTTACTAGGAAATTATTATGGGGATTGTCTAGAGAACGGTGAAATTCAACTGCAATACGATCAAACAGGTCTGAGCGTAAATTACTATGGTCTCAGACTTCCCGTTAAGATAGAATCTTACGCTCGTTTCATCACCCACAACTTAGGAAAATTAACTAGAGCGTTGGGAAGAAATCATCCAGATTTTATTAAACTTCTTGGCATTCTTTATCTATTGAAAAATACTGATGATGAACCAAAGGGAAAGGAACGATATGATCAGTTCGCCTTTGTTAAAGGACTTATTTGGGAAACTTATACTGGCAACCCAGAGGTAAAAGAATTCATTGATGGAAACGTGGAATTCTTCAATGGAGAACCAGGGAAACCAGAAAGTTTTAATCCGCTAGACAGCTTAATTTCAGAGCAGTTTTACCGCCTATCTTTTTGGAAAGTAGGAGCGGAAGAAATTAACTATAGAAGATTTTTTACCGTCAATGAGCTAATTTCTGTCAAAGTCGAAGAGATCAAGGTTTTTCACAAGACTCACGAGCTTATCAGTCAGCTAGTTGAATCTGATCAGGTAACTGGACTGAGAGTTGATCACATCGATGGACTCTATGATCCAACAGAATATTTGAATCGACTTAGAGAAAAGGTGGGAGATGTTTATATCACGGTTGAGAAGATCTTAGAGCAAAAAGAAGACTTGCCTGACTTTTGGCCAATTCAAGGTACCAGTGGCTATGACTTTTTGAACTATGTTAACGGTGTCTTTTGTCAAACAGAGAATTACCAGCATTTCAGCGACATTTATACTAGACTGACTGGCTTTAATACCCCATATGAACAGCTTTTTAGAGATAAGAAAAGGCTGATTATTGATAAAAATTTAGCAGGAGATGTAGATAACTTAGCTCAGCTCTTAAAAAGGGTTTCTGGTTATTCGAGAGCTGGTAGCGACTTCACACAGCATGGTCTGCAAAGAGCATTGACTGAAGTGTTGACATACTTTCCAGTTTATCGAACATATATCAATCAGGATGGTTTGAGAGATGTAGACCGTCACTATCTGGATGAGGTCATTGCTGTAGCTAAGGAGCAAGTACCACTCCTATTAAAGGAACTGGACTATATTGAAAAAATACTTTCACTAGAAGGTGAGGAGTTTTTAACAACAGAGCAGAAAGAGGAACAGCGTCACTTTGTGATGAAGTTGCAGCAACTGACTGGTCCTTTGATGGCAAAAGGAATTGAAGATACGTTGTTATATGTGTATTACCGACTGCTGTCCTTAAATGAAGTAGGAGGTAACCCTAGCCAGTTTGGAATCACAGTGGCGGACTTCCACGAGTTCAATCAAAAACAGCAATCCCTCTGGCCTTATAAGATGAATGCTACAGCAACTCACGACACCAAACGTGGTGAAGATGCTAGGGCAAGAATTAATGTGATTTCTGAAATCCCCGAAGAATGGGAGAAACAGGTCAAAGCCTGGAGTGAACTCAACGCCGCTAAAAAACGCCGATCACATGGTTTGGCTGTTCCCGATCGCAATGATGAGTACTTCTTCTATCAAACGCTGGTAGGGTCTTTTCCCTTTGTAGAAACTGAGTATACAGAATTTGTGGAGCGAGTGAAAGACTATGTCGTTAAGGCAATCAGAGAAGCTAAGGTCCACACTGCCTGGCTCAGACCTGATACTGAATATGAGGAAGGCTTTGTTGCCTTTGTAGAAGAAGTACTACAGCCTACAGAAGATAATCAATTTTTGCAGGAGTTACGGTCTTTTCAGCAACGAGTGGCTGACTATGGCATCTTCAACTCACTTTCCCAAACCCTGCTAAAGATGACGGCTCCTGGTGTACCTGACTTTTATCAGGGATCGGAATTATGGGATTTAAGTTTCGTCGATCCAGATAATCGGCGTCCGGTTGATTTTGAGCAGCGAGCTACGTTTCTCAAAGACATCAAGCATAAAGCGCAAACAGATATCTTAAGCCTGATGAGTGAGTTGTTGTCAACCAGAGCAGATGGCAGGATCAAGCTATTTCTAATCTCCAGAGTTTTGGAGACAAGAAAACAGAATTTGGCGATATTTGAAACAGGCGATTACCAGCCGTTAGAAGTGGCTGGTAAGTTTAAAGACCATATCGTCGCTTTTGCTAAAAGCGATCGCCAGAATGTCACAATCACTATTGCCCCAAGACTACTCACAAATTTAATACAGCCGGGAGAATCTCCGTTTGGGGAGAAGGTTTGGGATGATACTCAGGTGAAGTTACCAGAGGGAATGCCGTCCGAATGGCAAGAGGTCATTGCCTCCCAATCACTTAAGAGTTATGGCACCATATCTGTCGGTGCTGCCCTTGAGCATTTCCCCGTAGCTTTACTTATTGGTAAGAGTTAGCACGAGAGACAACCCTGAATAAGGACTTCTACAACTATGAACACTAGCTCTCAGGCGCCCAAAATTACTCAAAAGCCGTCTGGTGGATCTGTATATGTTAAAGGGGAAAAGTATCCTTTACCACAGCAAGTCATTGATAACATTGAAACCGTGATAGGTTTTCAGGCGAAGCAAGAGCAGGGAGATCCCTTGCATGAGCAAATCTTGCACAAAACATCGGCTGTTTTTGGCACATCTGGGTTTTTATACGCCCAGTTAATATTTTTCACAATCTGGATCAGCTGGAGTCACCTGACAGGAGACGTTACCCTGCCTTTCGACTTTCCCAAATACAACTTACAAGATCAGGGACTTGATACAGCAGCCTTATTAATTGCGACAGGGGTGCTAGTCCGTCAGTCACGGCAAGAGCAGCTAGCCGAACAGCGATCGCATCTGATGCTGCAAATCAATCTTCTCACTGAGCAAAAAACCGCCAAGATCATTGGACTACTTGAAGAACTTCGTACTGACTTACCCAATTTGCGGGATCGTCGTGATTGGGAAGCTGAGATTATGCAGCAGTCAACTGATCCGCAAGTCGTTCTTAATATCTTGGAAGAAAACCTCAACCATGTTGCCGATGCAAACGAATTACCTAACCTGGATTCAGAATAGTTGTTGCATTACATGATCAGCTTTATCTATTTCAAATCTCCCTAAAGGGAGAGAAACTTTTCTTAAGCTTAATGAGAAAATACTGTGTGTTGGTAACAAAAGTCACACGCTTCACGATGCATATCTACTGCAACCTTGCTAGCTAGACTGTTACAACTATTGCAAATTATTCAAAGAGATGTTTTCTCATGTCTGAGTCAAATGGCGTGATGATGCAGTATTTTCACTGGTACATCCCTCCGGATGGAAGCCTGTGGAATGAGTTCAAAGACAAAGTCAAAGAGTTGGCTGATGCTGGCATTACCGCTGTCTGGCTTCCCCCAGCATATAAAGGAACGGCTGGGGGTTACGATGTTGGATATGGTGTCTACGATATATTTGACCTGGGCGAATTTGACCAAAAAGGCTCCGTTCGTACTAAATACGGCACCAAAGACGAATATATTGCTGCGATCAAAGCGGCAAAAAATGTTGGTATCCAGGTTTATGCTGACGTTGTACTCAATCATAAGTTGGGGGCAGACGCAGCTGAAGAGGTAGAAGCAACACCGTTTGACCCAAATGATCGCAACCGTCCGATTGGAGATCGTCAAACCATAAAAGTTTGGACTCACTTTACCTTTCCAGGTCGCGATGGCAAATACTCAGAGATGGAATGGCACTGGTGGCACTTCGATGCCGTTGACTACAACGTCTACAACGAAGGCGAAAACGCCGTCTATCTTTTCAAAGATAAGGCATTTGATGAAGAGGTTGACCTAGAAAAAGGCGCTTTCGATTACCTGATGGGGTGCGATCTGGACATGCAGCATCCGGAAGTGCGAGATGAATTGAAACGTTGGGGTGAATGGTTTGTAGACACTACCAACATAGACGGTTTTCGCTTTGATGCCGTTAAACATGTCAAAGCTGGCTTTTTCCCAGAATGGCTGGAAGACTGTCGTCAACACGCAGGTCGTAAACTCTTTGCCGTAGGTGAGTATTGGTCTTACGAGATTGAAGCGCTGCACCATTTTATTAGCGTCACTGGCGGCGATGTGATGTTATTTGATGCGCCACTACACTACAACTTTAGCGTTGCAAGCACTCAGGGCAAAGACTATGACATGCGGCAAATCTTTGACAATACGTTGGTGCAACAGCAGCCTGCTTTAGCTGTCACGCTGGTCGATAATCACGATTCTCAGCCATTGCAGGCTCTAGAGTCTGTGGTTGAAGGCTGGTTTAAGCCATTGGCATATGCGCTGATCCTACTACGACGCGATGGATATCCTTGTGTGTTCTATGGTGACTACTACGGTGCTCACTACAAAGATCAGGGTAAAGACGGTAATGAGTATGAGATTTGGCTCGACAGCCATCAATGGCTAATTGACAAATTTCTGCACGCTCGTCAGACTTATGCATATGGTGAGCAGTATGACTATCTCGATCATGCCAACACGCTTGGCTGGACAAGAATTGGGGACGAAGAACATCCAGGTGGTATGGCAGTTGTTTTAAGCAATGGCGATGCTGGTACGAAATCGATGGAAGTAGGACAGCCAAACCAAACCTACATCGACATTACTGAACATATCAGTGAGCCAATAGTAACTAACGATGAAGGCTGGGGCGAGTTTCGCTGCAATGGCGGTTCAGTATCGGTGTGGGTGCCGCAAACTTAGTCTGTCTTTTAGCGTAATTGCATCAGTTTGAGCAGTGTCCCCCCATAATCTGGTTTCACCCAATTGCATAATAATTTCTCAGTTAGCATTGAGAAGCTATTTGCCATGGGTGAACCGGAAGGTTATCTAAGGGGCGTTGGAGGTTGGATGATGAGCGATCGCATATTACATGTCCGGTTGTGTTGCAAAAACTTGTTGAGGACAGAAAACTGCACCTAGCTGTCAGCCGCAAGGATGAGTGTTGTTTTTGAATCTGGGTTTTACACTGTAGTTGTAAATATAAATATTTGTGTAGAAGGCATGTGAATTGGCCGGGTATTCCGTCTCAGGGGATAGCAGAAGCCAAAATCTTTTGGCTGTCATTTTGGGCTTCCTTTTACTCAGGTATTTTGTATAGTGTTGTCACTGGTTTAATTGTAGGAATCGTGGTTTGGCAACTAGAGACCCAATCAGAAAACCGAGCAGAATTGCGCCAAGCACAAAAAGACATAAGTGTGTTGCGCCAACATCTCAGGCAAACCTTAAGCAAATCGCGGATTATCAGTATTGAATCAGCAGAGCAGGCAATACCAAGCTTGATTCATGAGGTGATTAATAACCTAGATTCGCTCCCATTAGATAGGTGGAGGTCGCGATTAAGGGGACGTGAGCGGGGCCTGAAAGGACTGATGGCACTTACTTATCTATATCGAGACTTTATGATTGCCGCAAGTAACTTCGATGCTGTTTTACGGGTAGAGGTGCGTAAATATCATGCCTCACAAAATCTTGACTTAGTAAATGACCAAGAACTTTGTTCTTACATCATTGGTCAGGTAGCAGAGCAGCCGCACGAGGAGGTACTGCCATGGCTAGTTGTAAAGTCACAAAGGATTGAGGAAGAGGCAAAGCAACTGCTAGCGCGGGAGAGAGTAGCGATTACTTCCCAACTTTATCAGCAAGCGCGGAAAAAGCTCTTGAATCAGTTCATCCGGGTTGAGGAAACTTTGTGGAACGACAAACGCCGCAGTAAACACTTGAGCGGTTGGCTAACACGACGCTAAGTAGCTAAGTAGGTCTACTTCACCGCGTTCAAAATTTGTTCGACTGTTAGCTGGAGCTGAATCCCCAACCGTTCTAGTGCTGGGGATTGAAGCAGTATGCTCTCAGCAAACCTCCCAACTTCCATATAATTCCCTTCATCCAATTGCAAAACAGCGATTACCTGCTCCTCTGGGTCGAGCAGCCAGTACTCAGGAATACCCCGTGCTACATACTGCCTCCGCTTACAATCGTAGTCTCTATCCCGATTGCTCTGACCTGGTGACACCACTTCAACAACTAGGTGGGGAGGAAGCACGTCAAAGGTAATCGTCAAACGCTTCCGGGTTATCTCCAAGTGTTCCTCGCGCAGGAACACCAAATCGGGGTAGCGATTCGCTCTGACTTTTCACGGGATGTGAAAAAAGGGGCATGGTTCCGGGATAATGTGCGCGAACTAACAGTCTACTCTTTTTGGTATTTGGCTCAAACCTAGAAAAGCTGCCATGAGGTGCCAAATCTCTCTACGCTCGTTCCAAATTTGCTAT
>JAFAVL010000850.1 GCA_019242465.1 Chroococcidiopsidaceae cyanobacterium CP_BM_RX_35
TCCTTTAGAGCCAGAAAAATTAGCTGCTACATACACCATTTTTTCTGGATTATTAAGAAGCGCCCCTATTGAAGTTGCAACAGATAAGTGCCCAACTTCACAGTAAATCTCATCCTGTTCCAAAAACTTTACAGCAAAGTTTATCAACTGCAATATATTTGCTGTAGTTTCGCTTTCAACTTGTTCAAGTATCTGCTGAAACAAACGGGACTTTGGATATACTGATTCTTGACCCCAATTCTCGAACAGGTTAGGAAGTTGCTCGATAAATCTTTGATAATCCATAAAATAAAAAAATCAAGCTGTTTTGCAGAATTAATTATTTAAAGAATTTATACAGTTCTGATAGTTAAATCATTTTTCTTTTAGAGTTGTCTTTTCAATTATGACTTGATAAGCTTTATGAATCATCCTAAGTTTATCATTAAAAGTCGTAATAAAAGCATCTACTCCAATTCTTGTGTTCCAAGTTGGATTTTGAGCAAATGCGAAGGGATAGTCATCGAAAATCATATAGCCGCCAATTTTTAGAAGTTGCCACGCTAGTACAGCATCTTCAAGAACATCGCTTGCGACATGTGAGCCATCGATATAGATAACATCGTAATAATTTAGAGAAAGATTTCTCATTATCTCATTTGACGTGCCAACAATTTTTTTGACTTTTTCTACTCCTCCTGTTTTAAGAATATTGAAATCAAATCTTTCCTCAATTGTTCGTATATAACTGAAGTCATATATTTGATGTTCGACACTTCCTTCAAAGGTATCTACACAGGTAATTCTATGAGAATCATGAATCATAATGTTATCTAGCAACCAACAGGTAGATCTTCCTTCCCAACTACCTATCTCTAGTATGTTTAGATCGGGGATATCAATGAAGTGCTTTAAATATTGTTTCCAGACAGGAATATTCCAACTAAACCAATCCTGGGTAAACTGATATCCTTTCAATCTAACCTGGTTTTCATAACATGTCATATTAAGCTGTTGAAGCGCTTCAGGAAAGTCATGTTTTATCTCTAATGCTTTTTGGTAACTCTTCATCGCTTCAGCCAACTCCCCCTGCTTTCGCAGACCTATGCCCCTAATAAAGTGAGCTACTTCTGGATGCCTATTTAGCTCCCAGAATCTAGCTTTTAACTCGTGAACTGGCGTACTGCTGAAGCTGTTTAGTTCATAGGAAGGAATATTTTTAGCTCTGCTCTCAATAAGCATAGACTGATTTTCACTTTCCAAAACAATTCTGGCATGGATTCGGGATAACAGAGCTTCCCACTGAACTGCACTCAATTCTCCCATCAGGGATATTTCTGGTCCTTCGGAAATATCTAATTCTTCCTGCAACAAAAGGTTCATAGTGACACTAGATAAAATGAGAGCAGCATCCTCCATAGAAATATTACCAATGTCAACTAGTAGTGTCATCTGACCGCTATTTGGATGAGTTGCGATCACCTCAATGACTTGCTGTAACCCTGCACAAAGGGACTCTTCTGGCTGCGACCACTCTGGAAAGATGATAAGGTTGATATCCTTTAGCTTTAAAGGTAGGAGAGTAGCGTTAATCAATGCAGAACTGACTTGTTCTGCCATTTTTGACCATGAAAACTTTTTCGATTGTTCAAGCCCAGCAGTAATCAAGGACTGACGAACTTCCGGCTTCTGTACCTCGCAAAGTGCATTAACTAGCTCTTGTACATTGTTATCATCCACGTATAATGCTGCTTCCCCTGCTACTTCAGGAATTGAAGCATTGTGACAAGTGATGACTGGGCAGCCACAAGTGATCGCTTCTAGAATCGGCAACCCAAACCCTTCATACTTTGAGGGATAAACCAGCGCGGCAGCACCAGAATATGCTGCTCTCAATTCCTGATCGCTAAGTTGCAGTGTATGAACGACGCAACCTGCTGTAAAGTTTCTAAACTCTTTAAACTCTGCTTCTAGCGATGAATCAACACCTGTACAGACAATTTCAAAACCATGTTTACTGTAAAGCTGGGTAAAAGCTTTGAAGAACAAGATGGTATTTTTATAACCACCGACAACACCTACCAAGATGAAGTAAGGCTTGGAAATACCATACTTTGTCTTAAACTGATTAATGTCTTCAGATTTAGCTGGTGAAAAAGTTTGGTGATCTACTCCATTGTGTGCAACTGTTATAGACTCTAGAGAAATATGGGGGAAACTTCTAACCAGATCAGATGCTGTATTTTCTGAAACTGTAATGTGTGTAACTGCTTGTTGGATAGCAGAGCGCTTATCTTGCAATAGTGGATTCAGCTCCCACCCCATTAGTTCTGGAATCATGTCATGCATCAGAACCACAGACGGTGTTGATAAGGGTCTTGTGTAGTAAGTAGAAATGAATAGGTCAGCGCCTTCTTCATCACAAACTTGCTGTAGCATTGCTGGGTCAGCATCCCGGTTATGATATTCATAGGGCGAGACTGTACGGTATCTGATACCCGGAATCTTTGGAACATTTGTAGCACGATTGAGTACAACAAGGTGCTTAGCAAAACCGTTTGTTGCCCATTCTTCTAATAAGGAACGCCAAACACGAGCAATTCCAGTTTGGTAGAGCTGTAGGAAGACTCCATCTACCACTATATTCAGCAACATTCCCTCAGGTCTTATGTTTTTAACATTTAGCTTCTCTGGTTCTAAAAACTTTAGCTTCTCTAAAAGCTTATCTTTAGAAAAACTTTTAGCAATAGTCTTTCGTGCAGCTTGACCCATTTGACAACACAGTTCTC
>JAFAVL010000851.1 GCA_019242465.1 Chroococcidiopsidaceae cyanobacterium CP_BM_RX_35
ATTTACTTAGCGATTCACAATATCTCTAAGAAATGGACCATGCCTATTCGCGACTGGAAAAGTGCGTTGAATCGCTTTGCCATTGAGTTTGAAGGACGGTTTCCTCTCTAACTATTTCTCGGTTGACACAAATTACTTGACATACCCGAGTTCCACCACGGATGCTTGAAAAACTCCTTTGAGGAATTTTGAGTCGGACCCGTGAGCTGCTTACAATAGAGACTAACCAGTAAGAATGCGCTCATGACCAATTCCCACCATTTCTCAATTTGAGCATATTCAGTCAACCGAAAATCAGCCCAACCTAACTCACTCTTACTCTGCTTAATTCCATATTCCACCCAAGTTCTCAAACCAGATAAGTTGCCAACGTCTCGATAGTTTATTTCGGCAACATGAGTCATTACAAACCCTGTCGTATCTGCTGGTAAATTTTCTATATCAGTAGTGATTTCCCAATATCGAGTCTGTCTTCTATTCCCAAAAATAATCTCACAAAGATAACGGATTTCACTGTCGCCATCTGAGAATGTTCGCTTAAATTGACGAGCCAGTGCGGTGCGGAGGTTGCCTCCGTTGAAGCAACTGGCGTGCCATCGGTTGTAGCGAATCCGTTGCCCTCGCGCCATTAGCACACCATGATTGTTACGGATTGCGACTACATAAGGCAGCTTTAATTGCCTCAGCACTCTCAAAAACGGATAATCGCTTTCTCCATAAAATCGCTCTGCCAGTACTAAGTCTATTCGAAACCCCATTGCCACCGACTCCCGCACCATTTGACCAGCAATTTGGGGTTTAGTTCTGAACTCATCATCTGGCTTTAGGCAATCTTTCGGCTTGAAAACTTCAAAAGTCAATGGAAATGGAATGCTACCGATTAGACCATAAGTTGTCACTGCTACAATCCCATTCTCAAGTTTGCCGATGTTACCGATGTACTGCCGCTTCACATAATCCGTCTCTGTTCCTTTTTTCGCATCTCCTGCGTCATCAACAATTAGTGCTATTGTCCGCCCATGCAGCACTTGTAAAATCATTTCTAGTCGTCGTTGCCTTAAGACTTTAGCTGTCCAGGGTGAGTGAGTTAAAAAATGATGTAATCCTTGATGATTATCCAGTCCTACTACTTTGGCTATCCCTGGCAATGATTTTCGTTTAATGTCCGAAATCATACCCAGATGTAAATACTTAAATGCCTCAAAGCTCCTGACCTCTGGCAACAGCGATTGGTAGAACTGGCAGTATTTATCCACAAAAGCTACGGTTGGTGTCGCGGGTCTTGGCTTTACCGTAGATGCCGCCTTAGTCTCAAGTCTTTTTGCTAATTATACCTTTGCCAGAGTGATAAAAGAGGGATCAATACTAAGCAAGTTGGATTGTTGTTCACTCCTGAATTTTCAGAAGTGAAAGCTTGGATAAATCATCCGTTCGGCTCAGTGCCTTCGTACCTTTCTCCCTACTTCAAGGTTAAGTAGCAAAGATTTTTCAGCCCAATTTCCCCAAATATCACTTTTTACCTCTGGGTTTGATTGAGTACCGCTTGGCTCTGTTCGAGCAAGACTTCACGCATAGAAGAACCTGATTGAGCAAATTTTGTGAGTTGTTCTTTCAATTCGTTTGGTAAACAACTCAAGGCGGTCCCCTGCCATCCCTTTATTCCTTGATATCCCAGATGTCCACAATAGACATTTCCTTGATGAATATGCCAGCCCCAAGTTGCGGGAACGATCTCATATTCCTTTAGGGTTTGAGTTAGGTAGAGTGTAGTCTCATCTTGATGTTGTCGGAGTTCCATGTCTATTTTCAACTTTTATCTGTAATATTCCTTAACAACTTGCCCTTTCTTCATGTTATTGATTTAATTTGCTAATGCTACCTGTCTTTAGTGAGAATCCACTAGTACTTCTTTAGATACTTTTAGCAACACTTGACCTTCTAGATTAACTGCTAAAAATCTAAGTTAAAGTTTCAGTGACCAACTGTAAGGTTCTGATACCAATATGCTAATTTTCTTAACAGATAAGCAGTTTAACTTTTACCCAATTTTTACAGCCTGCTTTAATATTCACTATTTTTTTAAACTGACTAGACAACTATAGTTTTGCCGCTTTTGTTAACTATAGTCCTACGGAAGTACGTTAGGACGCACATTGAAGGCGACATCCACACAATCGCGAAAACTCTCAAATTCACTCGATCGTTGTCGCATCCAATTCTTCAGCACGAACCACCAATGCTCAATCTTGTTCAAGTCTAACGAGTGTTGGCGGACAGAGTCCTCTGCCCGCCAAACTTTCGGAGAATAGGGCGGTAGATAACAAATTTTACATCCCGCTTGCGCCACTATTTCCTCAATCGCTTGAGCATGATGGAAAGTTGCATTGTCAATCACAATCACATTGCCGGGTTGCAATTGCGGCACGAGACACTGCTCTAACCACCGCTCAAACAAGTCGCGGTTGCAGGAGCAGGCATTGGTGATCGGGGCAAACAAATTCCCCTGCTTGAGGGCAGCAATCCCACTGATGCGCTGAGTGCGTTTGCCGGACTTGAGCGCGTAGAAGCGTTTCCCCACTTCACAATAGCCATACCGATCATCCTCAAGGGTTATCGATGCCTGCTTCATCAACGTAGACCATCTGATGCGGCTGCTTACTTTTTAATCGCTCTTGAAATTCCTGGCGTTTCAACTCATCTCGTTGTTGGTAGCCGTGAGTCTTTTTTTCGACTCAACCCCCATTTTTATAGCGCATCGCTGATGTTCTGTTGTGTCACGTCATCTCCTCACAATCTTGTCATCTCGCTTTGGGTCTTGCCTCCATGCTGTTTGGCAAACTCCCGAAAACGTTGCCAATCTCTGAGCTTATGCCCAGCCCCCTTTTGAAAACCTGTAATGGGTCGATAGTCTCCCGTTTCCTCTTCCCGTTTCAGCCACAGGTCTAAGCTGTTGCATCTAATCTTCAACATTCCGCACACCCCACTTTTGCGTTCACCGCGTTGGACTGCCTCGATTGCCTTGGTGCGAAGGTCGTAACTGTAGGGAGCGGGCATCGGGACTACTGAACTCTTCTTTACCC
Organism: Chroococcidiopsidaceae cyanobacterium CP_BM_RX_35; assembly: GCA_019242465.1. The sequence continues at coordinate 3,081 of JAFAVL010000851.1, forward strand.
CTACTATAACGTCCTAACACGCCTTTGTAGAGCCATATCATCGATCTATGCCTTAGGAACGGTGGGGAGAAAACCGCGCTGCCCGTATTCTGCTACGAGGTGACCGAAATGCTAGCAGGTCAATGACTCTGGCTCATTTGGGCTCAAGTTGAGAGAAAATTGGGTCTACAGCCTGCGCCTCCGGCGCTCCAATTAATAGCTGCTTCAGGACCAACCAAAGAAACGTAGGGTTTAAGCAAATACTGACAAGCCGCCTGCTGTAGCTGAGCAGCAGTCAAACAAACAATCTCTTGCTGAAACTGGGTATCGAACAAAATCCCCAACCCCAGGGTTTCATACCACCCAAACAATTGAGCAATTTGCGCGTTGGTCTGTTTGCTCAAAGCATACTGCCCCAGTAGCTTGTTCTTAGCCGCTTGGAGGGTAGCTTCCGAGAGTTTTTCGATACACAATAGCTCAACTTCTGTCTGGAGTCCCGAAAGCGCGACCTCTGTGTTTTCTGGAGCTGTACCCATATAAACAACAAAGTTAGCTGGAGCTTGACGTGTTGGGTAAAATGCCGACACCTCGTAAGCCAAACCCCGCTTCTCGCGTAATTCTACAAATAGGCGACTGGAAAGCCCATTCCCCAAGTAGTTAGAAAGCAACTTCAAAGCCGCATAGTCAGCGTTTTGAGCTGCTGGAGCCAAATACCCCAGCATGACAATAGATTGCTGTGTATTTTGTGGCGTTATCCTCTGCTCCGGCTGAACCCCTAGAGTAGGTAGTGTCAAAGTTGGTAGCGGCGTTGCAGAAATTTGCCAGTCCCCAAAGACTTGCTCGACTAGAGCCACAGCATCTGTTGGTGTCACCCGACCAGCAATACTAATGACCAAATTATCCGGGCGGAAATAGGTTTGATGGTGGCGCTGAAGGTCAGTACGGCTGAGTTGTGATACCGTCGCTTCATATCCTAGTCCTGAGGAAGCGTAGGGATGGTTTTGGTAGATCGCTTGTCGCAGTTGCTCGAAGGCAATTGTCAAGGGTTGCTCTTGTTGTGAACGAATATCCTGGAGCGCCAGACGCCGCTCTAGTTCGACTTCAACTTCTGGGAACGTTGGTGAGCGCAAAAGCTGCCCTGCCAACGCCAAAATTTCTGCAAAGTCTGCCGAAACCGTCTTCAGACTCAGCAAAAAATAATCTGCCGCTGCATCAGCACTCAAGTACGCACCGACAGACTCTACCCGCTCGGCAATTTCTCGTGAGGACAGTTGAACTGTCCCCTTGGTGAGGACGGCTGACAGCAAATGTGCCAACCCAGATTGCTCCCTATCCCAACAGCTACCAGCGCGAACAAAAATGCGAGTGGCAATGATATCTGCCGCAGAGTTTTCGGCTACAAGTACCACAATACCATTATCTAAAACAGTCCGTTCGATAGTCTGATTTGGTAGCAGTGATTTACCTATTTGTCCGTTATCCGTTGTCATTTGTCCCTTAATTTTTGGCTAGCAAGGCTTCAGTATCGTA
>JAFAVL010000181.1 GCA_019242465.1 Chroococcidiopsidaceae cyanobacterium CP_BM_RX_35
GACTACCAGGACCTTGATAATTCATCTGGATATAAATACCGTCTCGCTGCTTTTCAATTTCATAGGCGAGACGCCGTTTGCCACGATGCTGAATTTCAACCTGCTCGGCTCCTTGTTCGCGGAGTAAGTTCTGATACTTGTTAATAGCTTGCTCTACCTGCTCTTCTCCTAGATCTGGTCGCAAGATGTACATTGTCTCGTAAATAGTCTGCATGTCTATGGTCTCCTTATGGACTAAGTGGCTGCTTCAATTGAAAGCAATTAGCGGTTGACCCAGAGTCCCGGCTCTGACGAGTCCGGCACCAAGTCAATAGCTAGCTGTAGCAGCAAGGAATTACAATTCTAGCAGTCTGCTATATTACACACTTAACACGCCTTGCGGAAAACAGCCGTGGAATTCTGGGTACTGCAGTGGTGCAGCTTGGTCTACATTAAAGGTACCTCTCAACTTTATGGCACAGCGCTACGTCAGAGTTCAAAATCAAGAGGGTCGAGTTTATTACGGTTTACTGCAGCTTAGCCAAAGCGTTCAAGTGTTGGATGCTCCACCCTGGTTGCAAGGGCAACCTACAGATTTGCAGCTAGAACCGGATAGCTATCGGCTTCTCGCCCCTTGCGCTCCTTCTAAAATTGTGGCAGTGGGAAAAAACTATACAGATCATGCGGCTGAGATGGGAACACCAGTGCCGCAGGAGCCGTTGTTGTTTCTGAAGCCCCCCACAGCTGCGATCGCCACGGGCATCGCAATTCAGTATCCTCCCCAGTCCCAACGCGTGGACTACGAGGGCGAGTTGGCATTAGTCATTGGTGATCGCGCCTTTGACTGCATGCCAGAGCAAGCCCAAGCGAAGATTTGGGGTTATACAATTGCTAATGATGTTACGGCACGCGATTTGCAGCGACGGGATGTTCAATGGACACGAGCTAAGGGTTTCGATACATTCTGTCCTCTAGGACCATGGATTGTCCGGGAGTTAAATCCTGGAGCGCGCTTACAGACTTTTGTTAACGACAACACACGGCCAGTGCAATCTGCCTGTATTGATGAAATGGTGTTTCCGCCAGATTTTTTAGTATCCTATATCAGCCGAGTAATGACTCTCCTACCAGGAGATGTGATCCTGACAGGAACGCCCTTTGGCGTAGGACCGTTACATCCAGGAGACCGTGTTGTCGTCGCCATTGAGGGCATTGGTCGTCTGGAAAATACCATCACACAACGGCACTGGGACACAATCACCACCAGTAGCAGTTAACGCACTTGCATGTAGACTGCTTCTGAAATTGCAGGGATTTCGGCATAACGCCCTAAAAGTGACTGAACCACAGAATAAACAACTGCAACCACGATTCCCAGAAAGATTGTGCTGTCTAGTGTCTCAACTGTAAACCCAGCCCCAGGAATCCCTCCCAACAATGGCAAAATTAGACTAGCTGCCAAGACAACGATATCTAGAAGTATGGCTTGCATCGTGTTGAAACGAATAAAGTGATGGATCCTTTCGTTTCTAACAACTAATAGAAATAGGGCAAAGAAGACTACCAAGTCGGCAAATGGTACAGACTGGTAAATTGCCATCACAGGTAAAAGTGGCACCAAAATGACTTGTAGAGCTGGAAACGTACTAAACAAAACAATGCCAAAGCCTATTGCATGAATTAGAGGGAGCAAATAAGGTAGGCAAGCAAAAATTCGATCTCCAGCCGTTGTAGACCCCCGCCAAGCCATCGTCCATTCTCCCCAAAATATATATGGTGCAAATTTCCCAACTACTTCCAAGATAGCGCAGTATCATTATGTCCCCTTGTCCCCTGTTACAAAGTTCCGAGCTTCCTAAAGGAAGAGCTCCGAAGAGCGGAGGCAACCTCCGAGCTTGACTTTGCGCTATTCCCTAATATTCGCGATGCGGAAACCCATTTGACACTGATATTGGTCTGGCTGCGTGGGGGTGAGCTTGCGAATGGCTTGACCGCAACGCAATTGACCTTGACGCCATCGCGGTTGACCACTTCGATCAGCAAGTAAACACGATTGGCAAACGTGTTGAGGGGCAAGGAGCTGATCGTCCATCAAAATCACTAACATCCAATATCTTTGGTACGTATCCAGTTTCCTTAAGTTAATTCTAGGTTAAGCCTCTAAGAAGGTTATCAGAATTCACACACAGCTTAATCAAGGAAGCAATCTCAAGCTGGGGAGAAAAAACAAGTTATTGTATAATGCTGTGATTGAAAAACAGCGTTATCATGGTCACGCCGCCGATGGAAACTATTCTGAAATTTTTCTAAGGACAGCTACAGTGAATCGGACTAACCTAGACTTTCTTGCCTCCTCTGACCCCACCGTTGCCGATTTCATCCAGGAAGAACTCCAACGCCAGCGCGATCACCTGGAATTGATTGCCAGTGAAAATTTTACCTCCGCTGCTGTACTAGCCGCTCAAGGCTCAGTGCTGACTAACAAGTATGCCGAGGGCTTACCTGGGAAGCGCTACTACGGCGGCTGTGAGTATGTGGACAAAGTTGAGCAGTTGGCAATTGACCGCGTTAAGCAACTCTTTGGTGCTGCCCATGCCAACGTTCAACCCCACTCAGGAGCACAGGCAAATTTTGCCGTATTTCTCTCATTACTCGAACCTGGGGACACAATTATGGGAATGGATTTGTCCCATGGAGGACACCTAACCCATGGTTCGCCAGTAAATGTGTCAGGCAAGTGGTTCAAAGTCTGTCACTACGGAGTCAACAAAAAAACAGAACAGCTCGACTATGAGCAGATTCGGGAGTTGGCAAGAGCTAACCGCCCTAAATTGCTAATCTGTGGCTATTCTGCTTATCCGCGAATCATTGATTTTGAAAAGTTTCGGGCGATCGCTGATGAAGTGGGAGCATACTTACTGGCAGACATTGCCCACATTGCTGGTTTAGTAGCCACTGGGCTGCACCCTGACCCCATCCCTTACTGCGATGTGGTGACGACGACTACCCATAAAACGTTACGTGGCCCTAGGGGAGGTTTAATCCTAACCCGCGATCTAGAACTAGGTAAAAAGCTAGATAAAGCTGTTTTTCCTGGCTCTCAGGGTGGACCATTAGAACATGTAATAGCTGGCAAAGCTGTTGCTTTTGGCGAGGCACTAAAGCCTGAGTTTAAAACCTATTCAGCTCAGGTTATTGCTAATGCCCAGGCTCTAGCCACTCAATTGCAAAAGCGAAACTTCAAGCTCGTGTCAGATGGCACTGACAATCATTTGCTGCTCCTAAATCTACGCTGTATCGGGATGACAGGCAAGGAGGCAGATAGACTGGTAAGTGAGATCAATATCACTGCCAACAAGAATACAGTTCCCTTTGATCCAGAATCACCATTTGTGACTAGTGGTCTGAGACTGGGTTCGCCGGCTCTGACGACGCGAGGAATGGGAATATCCGAGTTTACAGAAATTGCGAATATCATTGCTGATCGCCTGCTACAGCCAGATAATCTGGCAGTGGCGCAAAATTGTCAGCGGCGAGTGGCAGCTTTGTGCGATCGCTTTCCCCTGTACCCCCACCTGATGATTCCTGTACCAGCCCTGGCATGAGGAAAGTCATACGACACACCTCTTGGCACGTTTTTTGTCTTGCCACCTGCTAATTTCAGATGCCCACCGAGCTGTATCATTTGGTTGCTTTCCTCGTCTCCGCTGTCGTCGTCCTCTGGAGTACCCCAGTGGTCAAAACCATTGGCTTCAAGAGCGGACTTGTCGACCTACCCAACGAACGAAAAATCCATCAGCGCCCTATGGTTCGCGTTGGTGGAGTTTCAATATTCGTGGGAACCATAATTGCCCTGCTAATTGTTTGGTGGTCTGGCGGATTTGGGATTTTGCCGCCTGTGAAGGAGTGGGAAATATGGGGCGTCACATTAGGTGGTCTTGCTTTCTTCCTAATTGGTTTAGCAGATGACCTATTCAATTTGTCTCCGTTTGTTCGCCTGCTGATGCAAGTCGTTGTAGCTGGGCTATCCTGGTGGATGGGTGTACGTATCGAATTCTTGAGTATTCCCACTGGTGGACTCGTTGATATTGTGGGATGGCTGAGCCTACCGATCACAGTGATTTGGCTTGTAGGCATGGCAAATGCGATCAACTGGATTGATGGTCTAGATGGTCTAGCTGCCGGGGTGTCTGGAATTGCTGCTGTCGTCATGCTAATTGTGACGCTGTTTATGCACCAGTCAGCAGCAGCGCTCATTGCGGCCGCCTTGGCAGGAGGAGCGCTGGGATTTCTACGCTACAACTTCAACCCAGCCCAAATCTTTATGGGAGATGGTGGAGCTTACTTTATGGGATTTACTTTAGCTGGAGTAGGAGTAATTGGTTTAGTGAAAAGCACGGCAGTCACAGCCGTATTGTTACCTTATTTAATTCTGGCTGTACCAATCCTAGATATGTCAGCGGTGATTGTGAATCGATTGCGTAAGGGAAGGTCACCTTTTTTCGCGGACAAGCTTCATCTTCACCATCGACTACTACGAGCAGGTATATCACAACGGTTAAGCGTTTTATTCATTTACTCCTTAACTTTGTGGGTTGGAAGCTTAGCACTGGTTTTTGCTGGGATACCTAGTGGTATTGCTTACGCTCTTGGTGCAACTTCGTTACTAAGCTACACCAGTTGGCAAGTTTGGCGACATGTTCGCCCTTCTTAGGGGTGAGGGAATGACGGCTGAAATTATTTGTGTCGGTACAGAACTGCTGCTGGGAGACATCCTCAACCTGAATGCTCAATTTCTGGCTCAGCAACTAGCGCAATTGGGAATTCCTCACTATTATCAAACAGTGGTAGGGGATAACCAGATACGCCTAAAGCGGGTCATTGAAATTGCTAGTCAGCGCTCTGGGATTCTCATCTTTACTGGTGGTCTCGGTCCGACACCTGATGACCTGACGACTGAAACTCTGGCTGGTTTTTTTGGTGTTCCTATGGTGGAGCGTGCCGAAATTTTAGAAGATATTGCACTCAAATATGCTCGCGGAGAGCGAGAAATGTCTCCTAGCAACCGCAAGCAAGCCTTAATTCCAGAGGGCGCAGCAATTCTACCAAACCCAGACGGTACAGCGCCTGGTATTATTTGGCAACCGCGAACAGGATTAACAATTCTCACCTTCCCTGGAGTCCCAACCGAAATGCAGCGGATGTGGCAGGAAACTGCTGTGCCTTACTTGAAAAATCAAGGCTTTGGCAAGGAAATCATCTATAGTCGGACATTGAGGTTTTGGGGAATTTCTGAATCAGCTTTGGCAGAGAAGGCAGCTCTATTGCTGCAGCAGTCAAACCCTACTGTTGCTCCCTATGCAAATCTTGGGGAAGTGCAACTGCGAGTCTCAGCTAGAGCTGAGTCGCAAGCAGCGGCAGAGCAACTAATTGCACCAGTGGAAGCAACGCTACAACAAATGGGGGGGCTAGATTATTACGGTCGTGACCAAGATACTCTAGCTTCAGCTGCGGGTCAGTTGTTGCTGGCTGCTGGTGAAACGCTAAGTGTTGCGGAATCATGCACTGGTGGTGGATTAGGACAGATGTTGACTGATGTTGCTGGTAGTTCTAAGTACTTCTTGGGTGGAGTTATTGCTTATGACAACCAGGTGAAGATTTCTCAATTAGGTGTCAATCAGTCAGACTTAGCGCAGTTAGGCGCTGTGAGCCACGAGGTTGCAAGAGAAATGGCAACTGGAGTGCGATCACGGCTGCATACCACTTGGGGACTTAGTATCACTGGTATTGCAGGTCCAGACGGTGGTACGGATGCCAAACCTGTTGGACTGGTCTACATTGGTTTGGCTCACTCAAACGGCGAAGTTGAAAGCTTTGAGTATCGCTTCAACCAAGCACGAGGTCGGACTTTAATTCGCTACAAGAGCGCCTGTAGTGCCCTCGACCTCCTACGGCGAAAGTTATTGGCGCGGCTAGTGTGATAGATTTAATAAAAGTACATACTTTCGACTACAGCTCCGGAGTTATCCTCTAGGCAAGTGTGTAAACATAGTTATAGAATGGGATCATACTCCGAAAATTCACAAAAGATAGCATCCGGTTAGCCGTGCGATGCCGAGATTGTCGTATCAAAAATGCAGTTAGTAAGGTAGGAGCAATTGGTTCAATGGACTACATTGAAAAGGTGCTAGAAAAACTCAAGGAATGGGCTCGTAAGCTAATTGAAACATTGTTGGGACCGGAAGCTGAACCGGAACCGGAGCCTATTCCCATTCCTGTTGATGAGCGTTCGCGCCGTTGGTAGTCCAAACCAAGTGTTCTCTAAAGAGCAGCATTGGCTTAGCGTTCTAGTACTGCACGGACCAACTCTAAATTTGTTAGGGCAACGAGAGCCAGCAATTTATGGTTCTCTCACTTTAGATGAAATTAACTGCCTGCTAGTAGAAGAGGGAAAAAAGCTACAGGTGGGCATTTTCCCACTACAGTCAAATCACGAAGGTGTTTTAGTTGATGCCATTCATGAGGCGAGCCAGCAGCACCAGGGAATCTTGATCAACGCGGGAGCTTATACCCATACAAGCGTAGCTTTACGTGATGCGATTGTGGCTGTACAGCTACCTACAGTTGAGGTACATCTAAGCAATATCTATCAACGCGAAACTTTTCGACATCACTCGTTCATAGCACCAGTTGCAATTGGACAAATCAGCGGCTTTGGAGCCCATAGTTACCGACTGGGTTTACAAGCGTTAGTTAACTTTCTACGGCAAAGAGCGCCTGAAGAATAGTCAAACATGCGCTACTCACTCTTAAGTCGATTTCGAGGCTGTTGGCTTGGAGCAGCACTAGGCGGGATTTATAACTCCCACAGTTCTCCGCAACTGTTTCAATGGCGTAGGCTAGCCGTTTTGGGCGCCGAGAGCTTGATTGAGCAAGGTAGATTCGAGCCTGAAGATTGGTGTGCGCGATTCTCAGCTGAATTTCCCAACTTAAATGCCAAGGATAGTGTTTTTCCAGAAGAAGCACTCATAACGAGCGTACCTGTAGCGCTTTTCTACCACGAAAATGAAATTAAACTGCGACAAAATTTGCTGGCCTTGGTAAAAATTTTGCCGGAATCAATAGGGCAAGATCGGGTGCTGGCAATGGGATATGCGATCGCCCAGTCCCTGAACGAGAAACTTAATCCAGCAACCCTGATTCCCCAGCTCATTTCCTTTCTAAGAGTACCAAGTCAACTGGCACAAGATTTAACACTGGTTCAAACATTTTTAGAGCAGGGCTCAAGCTTAGGAGTAGTCGCAACTCAGATACAGCAACAAGGGACTCAGCTGAATAGTGGGCTTGCCTTAGCACTTTACTGCTTTCTAAGTACAGCCGAGGACTATCGTCTCTCAGTTGCACGAGCAGCTCAGACAGGCGCTCAAGGGTTTGCCGGATGTAGCTCCGGCGACTCAAGAGCGCAAGCTCAATCTCAAATAACTGCCACCCTCACTGGTGCTCTGTCAGGAGCCCACAACAGCACTGTAGGGATTCCTGCTTCCCTACGAATGGTAATGCCTCGGTCAGATACGGTCCTAGCAGATTGGGGAATGAACATGACAACTCAGATGCTAGAATTAGCAGATAAACTACTGGCAGCTTGGTCAGGAGTGTATGGCCAGTCACAACGATCGAGTATCCCAACACAGATAGCTGCGCTCAGTGCCCCTAGAGTGATTTTACTGCCTCGATCGGGTCTTCATCCCCGTTAACTGTGCCAAATTACGGGACCAGAACTGCCCAGTCTGCTCAACAAATCTGTCAAAAGAAATACCTGAACTCAGTTGCAGGTTGTATCTTGATAAAAAGTCAATTTCCGCTTGTGGTGTGTGAGTAGCCATCGTGGCAAACATGAACCAATCGGCTAATGCCGAGGACTGTTACACAGTTCGCTACCCAGCCGCTGACTGCGGTTACAGGCGATGAAAACGTTCGAATCTATGACGCAGCAGTTTAATCAATGGCGACGACGGCACCAGCCGCTCAACCGCTTGTTTTCAACAAAGTCACCTGCTGTAGTAGCTCCTCAAACTCTACCAGTGGTTCTGCCCCCTGAACCAGAAAACCAAAGCTCGGAACCAAAGCCGCCTACATTAAACAATTCTCAACCACCAGCCCCACAGCATCGCGGCAGCAAAGGGACCTATCGCCTCCGAAAAGACCGTTCCTCAGCTGTTGTCCTCGTAGCAGTATTATCTCTAACAGGAGTCATGGGGCATCGCTATTACAATCAGCCCAAGCTGGATGTAGGCACCAAGGCACCGCAAACGATTAAAGCTCCTTATACTGCTCGCATTAAAGATGTAAAGAGTACAGAAGCTAAACGCAGAGCTGCTTTGACAGAGTCCACGCCGATATTGATGATCGATCCAGTTGTCAATCAACAGATCGAGCAAGACTTACAGCAAGCACTGGACTTAGGCAACGATCTGCGCCGAACAGCGGGACCTTTTCCCTTTGTCGAGACTTCTATTCTGTCTACGGCTACTCAAACACATCTCCGTGATTGCCCAGAGTCAGAATGGCAAGCAGTACTCATGGCTTTGTCGGAGTTACCAAAAGTAACTCAAGAGAGTAAGCTCCAAGCAGCGATAGATACGCAAAAACCGCAAGGCAGTCTACAGAGAATTGTGGCGGAACTAAAAGCATACCGTTCGCAGGCTTCTCCCCAGCAATTCTCCGCCCTTGTCGCTGCCATTTCCCAAGCACGCCAGCGCTACAATCAAGCCTTAGCGAAACTCAGAGAGCCAGAGGCTTCAAAAACTGAAATTCTCTACGAAACCTCCCTAGTAGAATTGCCCGACGCCGAGTGGCAATCAACTCAAAGGGGAATCCGTGATGCTACTAAGCGCATTCTTGCCCAAGGCATTGCGCCTGGATTGCCACCAAGTGTCTTGCAGCAAGCAGTGAGTCTACAAGTCAAAACTCTGATACCTCCAGCTGCCGAAACTCCAGTCGTAGATTTGCTGCTGAGTGTATTACAGCCGAATTTGAAGCAAGACATAGGACAAACGCAACAACAGGCAAAATTGGCAGCGGCGGCGGTGCAACCTATGTTCCTTGAAGTCCATAAAGGTCAGGTGATTGTGCGAGCCGGGCAGATTATTACCACATCAGAGTTCCTAGAACTTGATTATTTCCGCTTGAGTCGTCGAGAAATCAACTGGCTAGGGTTAATTCAGTTGGGCGGTTTTATCATTGCAACTGTTGGCGTCTTTGGGTTAGTAGAACAAAGATTTCGCTCTCGATTACGTCAACATGATCGCCTGTTGGTATTATTGTTAACCCTGAGTGCTCCGCTGCTAGTCGCGGTAGGTGTGCCTTATATCAATCTGCCAGCAATTGGTTTGCTATTGGGTAGCTTCTACAGCTCTTTGCTAGGCGTGACAGTGGTGGGGTTGCTAACAGTACTGCTGAAAGGCAGTTTGCATGTTAGCTATGGATATCTGCTACCTGCTGCTGCTGGAGGACTCTTGAGTAGCTGGATGGCAGGGCGATTGCGATCACGCGAGGAGCTAGCTGTATTGGGCGGCATAGTCGGATTAACCCAAGGAGGAGTTTACTTGCTGGGGCGGCTCGTTCTTGGTGCCCCAGCAGCAGGCCCACTCTGGTACGTACTAGTATTCCGAGAAGCAGCATTATCTGGTCTTTCAGGATTAGCCTGGAGCATTGTAGCGTTGGGACTAAGTCCTTATCTAGAACGCTTATTTGACCTAGTTACCCCAAGCCGATTGGCAGAACTGGCAAATCCGAACCGACCTTTGTTAAAGCGACTTGCAGCCAAAACCCCCGGCACGTTCCAACACACCATGTTTGTTGCAACTCTAGCAGAAGCAGCAGCTAAAGCGCTAGAGTGCAACGTTGAACTCGTCCGCGCTGGTACTCTGTACCACGATATAGGGAAGATGCACGACCCTCTAAGCTTCATTGAAAATCAGATGGGTGGTCCCAATAAGCATGATCTGATTCACAATCCTTGGAAGAGTGCCGAAATTATCAAAAAGCATGTGAGTGAAGGGTTAGTTATGGCGCGTAAGTGTCGGCTACCTACAGCGATTCAAGCTTTTATTCCAGAGCATCAGGGTACGATGCTAATTGCTTATTTCTATCACCAAGCCGAGCAGTTGGCACAACAAGATCAAAGTATAGTAGTCCATGAAATGGATTTTCGCTATGATGGTCCAATTCCTCAGTCGCGGGAAACTGGGATTGTGATGTTAGCGGATTCTTGTGAGGCAGCGCTGCGGTCACTTAAAGAGGCATCTCCAGAACAAGCATTAGCAATGGTTAACAAAATTCTACGAGCTCGATGGCAGGACAATCAGCTAATAGATTCTGGTTTAACCCGAACCGAAATGTCGCAAATCGCCGAAATTTTCGTAGAAGTTTGGCAGCAATTCAATCACAAACGCATTGCTTATCCAAAAGCACTTAGCAAATAATCCTCTCGTCAAACTTCACTTTCTACTACTGTGACAATGGAAAGCTATCTCTTTGTACCTGTGGCACATTCTGAATTTCAAGTAAAGGCGCGGTTGAAGTAGAACGCCTGCGCTGAAGAATCTGAATTTCGCTTTCAAGCCTTTCCTGTCCTTGTCTAAAAAAGTCTTGAGAGCTAGATCGAGTCAAGTCATGGGAAAGTTGTCGAGCTTGTAATGAAGTCAACGGTACACCGCCGTGTAACGGCGGTGTACCGTTGACCGCCCTTCCGCGGTCAGAGGATGAAACGCTTGACCAGCCCTGCTAGGAGTCTGTACACAGAGTAACAAAGCTGCCGAAAACAATAAAGCTTCTACAAAGCAAAGTGGTTTGGTAGCGACTGCGAGATAGCTGATGCATTTAGGCATAAATGCTTCTTATTTCCTTACAGTGGAAATAGGATATTAAGGATTTATCTTCACTCTAGCGCTCGCTGAAAGGGGGTGAGGTGAAGACGTCAACCTTTGACACCACTACCAGATTCTGTGGGTACAATATAGCGTTGTAGGAATAAGAAGAGCAGCAGTACTGGTGCAATTGAGATAACAGAGCCAGCCGCCACAAGACGCCAGTCCAAGGACAATGTACTAGCTAGTGTTGCCACTCCTAAGGGTAAGGTATATAACTCTGGTCGATCGATAACAATTAGGGGCCAAAGAAAGTCGCTCCACGAGCCAATGAAGACAAAGATTGCTAGGGTAAAGAGCGCTGGTCGAATAGCTGGGAGCATCACGTACCACCACAAGCCTAACTCAGAACAACCATCCATCCGTGCCGCCTCTTCCATTTCCTTCGGTACACCTACGAAAGCCTGCCGCAGGAGAAAAATCCCAAAGGCAGAAGCAATTGACGGAAAAATCATACCGATGTAACTGTTTACCAGCCCCAATTGGACAGTCAAAATGTACAAGGGAATCATCACGATCTGGAAGGGAATCATGATGGTAGAGATAATAGCGGTAAAAATCCAGTCTCTTCCTCGAAACTCCAGCCGCGCTAGGGGGTAAGCAGCTAGAGCACAGAAACCTAAATTCAAGCTCACTGTCAGTCCGGCGACAAGGGTACTATTGAAGAGGTACTGACCAAAAGGGTTATTTTGCCACACCTGGATAAAGTTTGCCAGTGTGGGTGAACTGGGCAAGAGTTGGGGTGGAAACTGAAAGATATTTTCATCTGGTGACTTCAAAGCAGTACTAATAAGCCAGAGGAGGGGAAACAGCATCATAAGTGCAATTGCCACCAGTACCCCATAGAGAAACAGGTGCCTCCACCCAGACCACTTGGAAATTTTGGGTCGATTGCTGGCGTACAGTCTAGAGCGACTGGGATTTTGGATATTGGATTTTAGATTTCGAAATTGCATGCCGAGTTGGACCCAAAAGTCAACAAACCAGTTTCTGTACAAACACCTTGTAACGGTTTGTCCCAAGAGTCAATCGGTAGGTGCTGTAAATAAGCAAATTCAAACACAATGGCAATTGTCGGCTTTGATGCCCACAAAGCAGAGCTTAGTAAGCGATCGTAATAACCACCGCCATAACCCAAACGATAGCCCCGGTAGTCACAGGCAATAGCTGGAACAAGCATTAAATCTACTTCATCTGGCTCCAAGGTCGTTACAGTTGGCTGTGGTTCGAGGATGCCATAAGCCCCCCTTTGCCACAGGTGAAACTCTGCAGACGTCCAGATATGCCAACTGAGGGTATCGCCAGCACAGCGGGGAAATCCCCAGCGACGATGGGAGTCTGAAAACAAGGAACTCAGATCTGGTTCTTGGCGAAAACTGAAATAAGCCAGAATTGTTTGAGACTTGGCAAATAGAGGAGAGGCTTGTAAATGAGATGCGATGCGATCGCTCTTCTGCCGCCATTCTGTTTTAGAGAGCGACAGCCGCCTCTTAAGAAGAGTTCGACGCAATTCCACCTTACTCACTTTACTCATTGCGATCGGACAGGCGCTATCTAAATCGTTCATCCTATTCTCCCCTACTCCCATCTCCCTCCTTTGCTCCTAATCCCCAAAGGGGACCACGCCAGTCGCACGCCACTTGCTACAACGGGGGGAACCCCGCAACGCAGTGGCTCCTCAGGTCGGGAGATCCGCCCACGGCGCTGGCTCCCGAGTCCCCCCTACTCCCCTCACCTCCCTAGCCAGCATGTTGCCGATACCAATCGATCGTCTTTTGCAGCCCTTGCTGTAAATCGATCTGTGCCCTAAAGCCAAATGCCCGCTCCGCTCTTTGAGTATCCAAACAACGACGTGGTTGACCGTTCGGCTTATCGGTTTCCCAGACAATTTCACCCTTATATCCCATCAGTTCACAGATTAGCTTCATCAACTCACAGATGGAAATCTCATCTCCCGTGCCCAAATTCAGAGGCTCAGCCTCATTGTAGAACTGAGTTCCCATCACAATGCCTCGGGCTGCATCGGCTGAGTAGATGAACTCGCGCGTTGCCGTGCCATTCCCCCACACCCTCACTTGCGTTTCTCCCCGAATTTGGGCAGCGTGGATTTTGCGGATTAACGCGGGAATAACGTGGGAACTGCTGGGATTAAAGTTGTCCTCTGGACCATATAAATTTACCGGCAGTAGGTAGATGCCATTAAAACCATACTGCTGCCGATATGCTTGCAGTTGCACCAAAAGAGCTTTTTTGGCGAGCCCATAAGCGGCATTCGTTTCCTCTGGATAGCCTTGCCATAAATCATCTTCTTTAAAGGGTACAGGTGTAAATTTGGGATAGGCACAGATCGTGCCAATACAGACAAATTTTTCCACTCCCGCCCAGTAAGCCGCGTGAATTAGCTCAGCGCCCATAATCAGGTTGTCGTAGAACAGCTCAGCTGGCTTTTCCCGATTCAGACCAATGCCACCAACATGAGCGGCTAAGTGAATCACAATGTCTTGCTGCTTGACCGCTTGTTGGCAACTTTCCCGATGACGCAGATCGCAATCGCCTGAACGCGGTACTGTAATTCTCCCTTGGTCATCACCAGCTTGACGACGTAGTTGGTCAATCACCTGGCGTCCCAAAAAACCAGCCCCACCAGTCACCAGAATCCGTTTCTCTTTTAGATCTATGGCTACCATGTTTTTGTCATTGCACCCTTTTGGAGCGAACCAAGAAGAGAGTAGGGGGAGATCAGAAGTGTAAACTGCCTAGCTCTTGACGAACCGTGGCAATATCTTGAATTTCTTGCACTCCGTTCTCTTGCGGTGACACGCATCCCAACGCTTTTAAATCAGCCTCTACCATCAACGCCACCAGCTCAGCAAATGTGACTGTTGGTGCCCAGCCTAATTGCTGCTTTGCCTTGCTGGGGTCGCCCAGCAACAATTCCACCTCAGATGGCCTCAGATAGCGCTGGTCGAACACCACATACTCCTGCCAATCCAGATTTACATAGCTAAATGCTAGCTCCAGAAATTCCCGCACCGAGTGCGTTTCTCCCGTGGCGATGACATAATCTTCTGCCTGCTC
>JAFAVL010000221.1 GCA_019242465.1 Chroococcidiopsidaceae cyanobacterium CP_BM_RX_35
ATAAATGTGGTTAACAAGTTAAATTCCAAAGTGGTCAAATCTAGGATTTCAGTCGAAGTTGGGCTCAATTGGCGACCGGCAGAGTGTTGCTCTACATCTACTATAAAGTGCTGAGTTCGATAAATTTGTTGTTGTCCACCTTGGCGAAGACTGCGGCGCAACAGCGCCCGCACTCTGGCAACCAATTCTCTAGGACTAAAGGGTTTAACGAGATAATCATCGGCTCCGGTAGACAAACCAATCACGCGATCGATCTCTTCACCTTTGGCTGTTAGCATCAAGATATACGGGTCTTTAACACCAGATTTTTGACGAATTCTCGCACATACCTCCAATCCATCTAGATTAGGAAGCATCAAGTCGAGGATAATCAAGTCTGGTTGTTGCTCCTGAAAAGCCCGTAAGGCAGCTAGTCCATCGCGACAGATGTGGCAGGAAAATCCTTCAGTCTCCAAAGTCATTTGGATTAGCCGGGCAATTTCCGGTTCATCCTCAACAATCAAAATGTCCATTTTATGAATGGGGAATGCGGTAGATTTCTAGGTTAGGCGTGACTACAATTTGAGGCAGTCGAGAGTATTGGAACATTCTAGGTAGGCCATACATCTACAGTTTAAGGAAGTACCGCTATGAGAAGTCATCATCGCTTGCGTAGAATCCACCGTCTGCTAGCCCCGATTATGGTTCTACCAGTGCTACTAACGCTATTTACTGGCGCTATTTATCAGGTTGTCGATCTTGGAGGCAAGGGTGACCAGTTTGACTGGTTGCTTGATTGGCACAAGGGACACTTTGGCATTCTGAATCTAGCCATAGTCTATCCGTTCCTAAACGCTCTAGGTTTGCTGATCCTAGCTATTACTGGCATATCATTATGGTTCCAGATGCGACGTAATCGCAAAAGAGGAGAGACGCTTTGAAGTCACGGTTCAAAACACTCCTGGGGATTGGTGCGGGGGCAGTTGTAGCAATAGCAGCCATTGGGTACTGGTATGTCTTCATCGCAGGTGCCCCACAGTTAGACCGTCCCCGGTTGAGCGAAGATAAAAGCTTAAAGTTTCATCTAGAAACCTTTAACAGTACTGCCATGGGTGAAGTCCGTACTTATGGCGTAATTTTACCACCTGGCTATGCCCGGCACCCCAAGCAACGCTATCCAGTCATTTTCCTGCTACATGGCGGACACGATGATGCCAGCGCTTGGGAGAAAAAGTATGTTGCCTCGTCAGTACTACACAAGCTCTATGCGAAAAAGCAACTATTGCCATCAATTGTGATTACACCAGATGGTAATGATAATCGTGGCTCAAGTCCCTTATGGGACCCGCAATACTACGATGGACCCAATGGTAGTGTGGGCACAATGATTGGTTCTGAGCTAGTTCAAGTCGTTAAATCGCGCTACCGAACGCTGGAATTACCTCAGTTTTGGGCTCTGGGAGGGCTGTCTTCAGGAGGCTGGGGAGCTTTGAATATTGGTCTGCATCACCTGAATAACTTTAATATCCTGTTTAGCCATGGCGGTTACTTTACTGACTCTAGTGGTCCTGATAATAGTCCAGAAGACTTGGTTCAACAGCTATCACCGGAAGACCGAAGGCGATTGCGGGTTTATCTCGATGTCGGGCAGGGGGACCCTAAATTTCTGGCCTCTACTCAACAATTTCATCAGACTTTGGATAGTTTAGGGATTGCGAATGAATTCCACGTCTTTCCAGGTGGTCACGGTCTTTCTGGACCAGATGTGGGCTGGAACTACTTTCACAAGCATCTAGCCAACTCATTGAATTATGTAGGGGAGCAGTTTAAGATAGCCCTTGACCAGCAGACAATTCAGGTCAACGTTAAATAGGCTAGGGCGCACTCGTGAGCAAACAAAGAGGTAAGGCTGTGCTGACGCGACGCACTCGAATTGGGCTATGGACAGCGTCATTCTTAACCGCCCTGGTGGGGGTGGTGAACCTGTTATCTGCTGTGACACGCGGTTCGCACGAACGAATAGAGCTATTGAAGCCACTTTACCCCTTCTATATCCGGGCGGGTGGGCATCTGTTCGCAGCAATCACTGGTTTTGTGCTGCTGACACTGGCAACCAATTTGTTAAGACGCAAGCGGGTGGCTTGGGTGTTAACAGTCGGCTTATTAGTTGTGTCTATCATTAGCAACTTAGTAAAGGGATTGGACTATCAGGAGAGTCTGCTAGCTCTGGTGCTGTTGGTCCAATTAATTCTGATGCGGCATGTATTTACTGCTCAGTCCGACCGACCTTCAATTGCTCAAGGCGTTCGAGTATTGATTGGGGCATTGTTGTTCACGCTTGCTTATGGGACAGCAGGTTTTTTCTTCTTGAAACGGTCATTTACAGTTGACCAACACCCAGTTAACTTCAGCCTACCGCAAGCTTTGCTACAAACATTTGCAGTATTTTTTACCGCAGATAATGCCGGACTAGCAGCTAGGGACCGA
>JAFAVL010000236.1 GCA_019242465.1 Chroococcidiopsidaceae cyanobacterium CP_BM_RX_35
AAGTTCATCGTTGCGGGGATGGGTAAATTACTGCCGGGGTTAACCAGTGCGCGGTCAGCATCATCTAAATGAAAGTAGTGAGCTTTCTTGTGTTGGAGTCGGCTCTGTTGCATAGCGCCCGCAACGCTGCTTCTGCTCATCTGTCAAGAAATCGGTAGTGTTCTAGATTAGTGGTTAAGACTCCTGAAACGTTCAACATGTGAACCCTTCAGGCAAAGAGCAACAAATCTAGAACACCACCGAATATCGGCTCGACGCCAAACAAATTTCAGGTCTTGACTGTCTGCTTTTTTGTTGATTGCCGCTTGTTCTGAAAACGACTCCGCAGTGAACATGCACCGAAAGCACCAAAACATAGTGTACCAGATGCAGAGCTATTTTCAGGGACTGAGTAAGTAAGTGTACCTCCAATATCTCCACCATCTGAGAATACAATTGAAAATATTCCGCCGCCTGAATTAAAAGCACCATAACCATTAAACTCAACGCCGTTGTCTGTAGCATTAAAATAAGCTCCAACGCTGCTGAACTCAGTAAAAAGAAGTCCAGGTGTAATAATGCTATAGCGAAAAGAAGAGTTAAGTGCTGCCGAAATATTCCCGACAGTAAAGTTAAAGTTTGTTAATGGATTAACGTTATAGTATTGGCTACCAGATGGATTAACCTGTTCAATCTCTGCGGGTCAGATTCCCCGTCTGCTTGCAGCGTTTACAACTAGCGGGAGTGCGTCCCGAAGGGAAAATTCCGTAATGCCCCGTCTGCTTGCAGCGGGGATAGGAATTTTAGCGCCCCGCAACTTTTACTAACCACATCTGGATTGTAGGTCAACGAGCCCGATAAAGTATCTCCCACTGCTACCTGAAATTGCGGATTTAAATTTTGAATTTCTGTAACATCTCCTTGAAATTCAACTTGTGGAAAGACCGCTGCTTCAGACGGAACCGTATAAAATGTTCCAAGCACGATAAATACTGCTTCGGTAGTAGCTATTGATAACATCTTCAGGACATTCATAAAGCTAGTTCCTTAAAACTAATTGGATTAGAATCTTCACCAGGGTACTGTTAACTAAGTCGATGTAAAGCGACCTTATTGACAAAGGAAGAAAAACCCTACAGAATCATCAATGACAGGATGAGGTTTCTATGCTGCTCCTATAGCTATGAATTTTAATAAACTGAGAAAACAATCGTTAAGTTAACAATACCCTTTTTGGCATCAGGCTTTTCATCCAGCATGACTTCAAATCCTGAAACATGAAATTGTAACTTCAAATTGTTTATTACTATAAACTCTATTAAGTTTCAATTATGAGAAATGATTTAAAGTGTAAAGATTCTGTAAAGAAAATCTATAAAGATAGTTTGTCTACTGCAGCCCAGATTTCCGCAAGCAACTTGGTTTACCACCAGATACTCGCAAACAACCTAATTGGTGTAAGGATGACTAACAATAGGTGGTTGAATGCAAGATTATTTGTCAATCTTTCCACTCACGATGAGAACACTCCAGGGGAGATTTTTGCCAATGTGCCAGTGGTGATCGCACTCAGAAAAACTTATTGATATTAGGCACTACAAAACCCTCAGTTAGAACTCGATCGCTGCCACTGTTAATCAGCGCGTGGTTCGAGCACTGCTTCTAGATAAAACTGCTCGTCCTCGGAAAGTTGGTGGAACCAATACCCATCTGGCCCATCGTCCGGGTTAAACCAGCGTTGCACGATTTTGGCGCGTCGCTCTTGGCTGTTCCAATGGAGAGTCACAAGTTCATAAAGCTCAAACTTGGGGGGTCCGAATTTGAACAGATGCTTGGTCAACCATTTTGAACTAACAGTTCATTGCCACTCGGTTGGTGATGTAAAACCAACAATTGTTCAGCATGTAATGTTTCCAAAGCATAAGCACGACCATTGGGATCGCTGAACTCAACCTCAAAAACTCCAGGTTCATATTCTTCCACAACCGTCCCAACTTGCCCTCGATACAACCCCACCTCTGGCTGGTCTAACAAGAGTGCTACAACATCATATAGCTTGGGAAGTGAATTCACGTCCATAACCTCTCAATCACCTAAAGAACATAACAACTCACCAATTGCGGAAAATCCTCAGTCTCCCGAACAATCCAGACACTCCTCACCACTGCCTGCTTATCTAATCTAGTCAATGTGAAATCGACCACGTACTTCTGACCATATTGATTGCGTTTAGTAGGAATTGCCTCAGAATTGATAATTGCTTGTCGCAGTGCCAGTTGCAATTCTTCGACCTCATCTAACCCAATACCCAGAGCTGACTTGAATACACGAGCTTTGTGTTGCCCCTCTGAATGCTCTGGATTCAAGCAATAGGTTAAAAGCTTTTGCCGCTTGATGATGGCTCGCTCAGGATGAGGAAGCTTCATAGCTCCATCCAGCCCCGCTCAGGAACGTATGTCCTGCCAGTGTCACCGTCGTACTCCCAATCATCGTTTGGCCCTGGTCCAGCATCTGCTAAATATTCTGGCATCTCTTCTAAACTTTTGAGTTGCGTCTCGAGAAACCAAGCTGGACTCCCAGCTACTTTGTAGCGATAGTCGGGTTGGTGTTTGAGGTCGGCATCCCAAAGGCGATCACTTACTTGGGTAGTGCGGTTAATTGTTGGCAAGAGGTAAACGGGTAGAAATGAATCTGAATCATGCGGTTCAGAATCTGAAAATATAAGGTAGAAACCATCGTCTCCAAAAACTTTTGTGGTAATGCTGTATTAGTCATACCATCACCACTCTTTGCCCTATGAGGGCTGACGAAGTCCTGAACCGCTACGCCGCTGGAGAACGCAACTTCCGCCGCGCCGACCTGCGTGGGCAATCCTTTAAGGGAGAGGATCTCTCTGATGCAGACTTCAGTGAGACAGACATTCGGGGTGCGAATTTTACTAATGCCGTCTTGAAAAGGGCAAACTTTACTCGAGCAAAGGCAGGTTTACAAAAGCGGTGGTTGTGGGTGCAGCTGGGACTTGCCTTGCTGGTGTTTGCGCTGACTGGATTCTCGTCCGCGTTTTTATGGGAACTCATCGTATCACTTTTCTTCAACACCACTTCGGAGAGAACAGTCTTATTCATTGTCGGAATCTTCTACTTGGTGTTGGTGGCAGCTACTTTCATTGCAATCGCTCGTCAGGGATTTACAGCTAAAGCGTTCGGAAGCATCGCTGTCGCTGGCGGTGTCGCTGTCGCTGTCACTGTCGGTGTCGCTGTCGCTGTCGCTGGCGCTGTCGGTGTCGCTGTCGGTGGCGCTGTCGGTGGCGCTGGCGGTGTCGCTGGCGCTGTCGCTGTCGCTGTCACTGGCGCTGGCGGTGTCGGTGTCGCTGTCGCTGTCACTGTCGCTGGCGGTGTCGCTGGCGCTGTCGCAAACCTTTTACTTGCCATCTATTGCAGCCGTCGTGCTCTTAAAGGAGATGAAAAGTTTGCCCTGCTTCGCACTTTTGGCATTGCCTTTGGTGCGCTCGGTGGCACGTCCTTTTGCGGTGCTGACCTTACCCATGCCAACTTCAAGCATGCTATTCTCAAGGGCACCAATTTCAATTCCACAAAGCAAAGACAAACGGTTCTGGAGTGGGTTTGCTGGCAGGATGCCCAACAGCTGGATCGCGCTAGAGTTGGTACTTCCATCCTGGCTAATCCTGCTGTCCGTGACTTACTTGTCACTCGCGATGGCTACAAAAAAAACTACATCGATGCCGCTCTCCGTGCTACTGACCTGGATGGCGTTAATCTTGAACAGGCAAGCTTGACCTGGGCAGATTTAACCTGTGCCACCCTCCGCTATGCCAATCTGAAAAATGCCAATCTCACCGAAAGCTTAGTTCTCAATACCAACTTTACCGGAGCCACCCTTACCGGAGCCTGCCTGCAAGCTTGGAACATTGACAGTCAAACCAACCTGGAGCAGGTCAATTGCCAGTACGTCTATCTGCTGCGAAATCGGCAAGAACGCCGCCCCAGCAGTGGCGACTTTGCCCCGGGAGAATTCACCAAACTGTTTCAGGAAGTCCTTAGCACCGTCGATTTGATTTTTCGCAATGGCATTGATTGGAAAGCGTTCGTTTACTCCTTTAACAAACTCGTTCTGAATAACGAAGGAACTGAACTTTCGATCCAAAGTATCGAGAATAAGGGAGATGGCGTGGTGGTGGTGCGAGTGAATGCGCCGCCCGATGCAGATAAAGCCAAACTGCATAGCGAGTTTAATCAGACTTACGAAGCAGCTGTGAAATCTTTGGAAGCCGAATATCGGGCAAAACTCCAAGCCAAAGACGATCAGATTATGATGATTCACCGTCAGCATAGTGCTGATATGTTTGAAGTTACTCGACTATTGGCAAAACAACCTGTACCTGTCACTATCCTGAATGAGAATAAGCTTATGAACGACAGCAATGACCAGAGTCGCACGATTAACGTAGGCGGCGATTTCAACGCCAGCGGTTCCACGGTTAATTTAGGAACAATCAGTGGCAGCGTCACTAACACGATTAATCAGCTCCCCGACGAACCTGACCCGACGCAACCCAACTTAAAGCAACTGTTGAGCCAACTGCAGCAGGCGATTGAAACCGACCCCGAGCTGCCCGATACGGATAAAGCCGACCTGCTGGAACAGGTCCAAAACCTGGCAGCGGCAAAACAAACCGAAGAACCAGCACAGAAAGAAGGACTGGTGCGCAAGGCAAAGAAAATGTTTGAAGTAACATTGAAAAGCCTACCCGACACGGCAAAGATTGTCGAAGCATGTAGCAAGCTGCTACCTTTGATTTTGAATGTCTTGGGATTTCCAGTTTAGTGATACCAATCCTGTAGAATAACCGTAACAATCACAACCAGAGCGCTCTTGATGCTACTTTTGTCAATGTGACAGTGACGATCGCACTCTGCCATTGCAATAGATGGCATAAAGAAGGCTTGTAACTTTCTGCCTGCTCTGCTGTGATAACCCAGTCAAATTCAACTTCTAATTTCTTGGCTGTAGAGGCAAAGAGAGCGTCATCTACATTAGAGATAATTGCCAGCTTAAACCTAGCTTTGAGAAACTTTAATGCCTCAACAGTATCTGGAAAAGGCAACCAATTCTTGACTGTATCTGCCAGCGAATCCAGTTCTGTTGAGGAAGGCTCAAAGCCAAACCGCTCGCCAAATTTCTGTACCACTCCTTTGATAACTTCTCTATACTTAATGTATTTTCCCTTCTCTTGTTCTGTCTCAAACTCAGCGAAAAGCTCAAGAATTTGTTCGTCAACTAACTTGATACCATGGTTTGCTAATAGCAGCTTGAGTACTGCTAACATACTACTCTCCCAATCGATCAAAGTTCCATAGCAATCAAATGTCAAGACCTCGTACTTATTAAAATCAATCATTTATTCAGTTCTTTTTCCTGTCTTGGAGTTTTTCTTTCCAGTGCCTGTAGATATTCTACTAACGCTTTTCCGTCTGCGTTGTGTCCCTTAGCAATTTGTTCGGCAATAGCTGCGTCTCCAGAACAGATTGCTTTAACTAACATTTTATGCTGCTCTACAATTCCGTCAAAACTGGGATAAAGGGCGTTGCAAGAGGCAATGTACAGTCTGATTTGTTGTTCAATAATTTTATACTGTTCCTGTAAGCGACGATGTTCGGAAAATTGAATAATTGTCTGATGCAATGCAAAATCTGCATCTGTAACTTCCTGCTAATCTCCTTTTAGCTGCTTTAACCAATTTCTGTAGCGCCGCATCGAGTAGCTTCCTTTTGTCCAGTGTGATTGCCTCAGCCGCCAATCTTGCAGCTAACCCTTCAAGAGTACTCCGCAGGGTATACAATTCCCAAGCATCCTGGGAACTCAATCCCGCGGCAACACAACCTCTATAAGGAAATTGCACCACTAAGCCTTTATGGGTTAGTTGTTGCCAAGCTGAACGGATAGTTCCTCGACTGAGGTTAAGTTGTTCAGCTAGTTCAACAAATAAAGCAAATAGGTGACTCAGATTGTGCTGTCATCAGTTGATGCCGACCAAAGGATACTGGGAAGATCAAGGATACGAGTGGTTTGGGGGATTATAAATTCACTGTTTTCATTCAGAAACAGCACGCTATTTTTAGAGTTTCAGATTAGTCTGGAATCAACGGCATATTCTCTACGGGTAAATTCATGAGTCGGTTGAATCAGGGATCAAAACCGTGGGTTGGCAAAAGACGGGCATTCTTCAATCCTGCCTCATTGCAGTTCCGATTAATGGCGAGTGTCCTGGGAATTTGTGTGATCGCGCTTGTTAGCTACAACGCTCTCAGCCATTGGGAAGTACAAACGCTACTCATGATGCAACCAGAGCATCTGACATCTGCTCAATTGATTGCGATTGCCGATCGCTTAACCGCGCTCGGTTTACTGTCAATGAGCGCAATGATGATTGCAGTCCTGGGGATCACCTGGCGCTCTTTACAGCCCTGGCATCAATTTAATCAATGGGTTACAGCCTCAAGGGCAAGTGATCCTCCTGAACGATTCAACGTCCGTCATGCTCCTAGCGAGATTCGAGTTTTAGCGCACCACTGGAACGCAATGTTGACTCAACAGGCGGCACTCAAACATCAGCAACGCCAATTCATTAATAATGTGGCACACGAATTACGATCGCCACTCAGTTTGGTACATGGTTACCTGCAACGCACTTCAAAACGCAGTCAAACCCTACCCGAAGCCCAGCAGGAAAGTTTAGCGATGGCAGCCGCAGAAGCGGAACGAATGACACTGATTTTGCAAGACCTCATTGATCTTGCACGAGCAGAAAGCCTTGACATTACCCTGTCTCAAGAACCGTTGATTCTCAATGAGTTTGTTCGTGACATTGCCAGCATGACCGAGAAATTCGACCATCGAACGATCGAGACTAAGATCACACCCTTCCCGATTCGCGTACAGACAAATCGGGATTATCTGATGCAAGTGATTGATCATCTGATTCAGAATGCCATTCGTTATTCCGATCGTGACACTTCAATTGTGATAGGACTCAATCAAATGAATGACTCCGCAATTATTCAAGTGGGCGATCGTGGAGATGGCATTCCTCAATCTCAACAAGCCCTGGTGTTTGAACCCTTCCATCGCATTGATCCCTCTCGCGCTCGTGTCACTGGGGGGACAGGATTGGGACTGGCGATCGTGAAAACCTTAATTGAAAAAATGGGAGGTACAATCTCCCTAGACTCCCACCCCGGCAATGGCACAGTCTTTACATTGACGCTACCCACGTTAGGAACCCGACCATGAGTGCCCACATTCTCCTCGTTGAAGACGAAGTGAAACTCGCTCGATTTATTGAACTAGAGTTAGTTAGCGAAGGTTATCAAGTCAGCGTCGCGCCTGATGGTATGGCAGGCTTGACCCTTGCTCGTGAAGCAACCCTTGATCTAGCGATTCTCGATTGGATGCTTCCGGGTTTGTCGGGGATTGAATTGTGTCGCCGCTTAAGGTCAACGGGGAGCAAAGTGCCCGTGATTTTGTTGACTGCAAGAGATGAAGTAGGCGATCGCGTTACCGGGTTAGATGCGGGAGCAGATGACTACGTGGTCAAGCCCTTTAGCATTGAGGAACTACTGGCAAGAGTGCGTGCCCATTTGCGGCGCACTCAAGACGGCGATGAGGATGTGTTGCAGTTTGCAGCCTTAAAGCTCAATCGCAAAACGCGTGAAGTGTACCGCAGCACAAGAGCAATCGAGTTAACCGCGAAAGAATTTGATTTATTAGAGTATCTTTTGCGACATCCCCGGCAAGTTTTCACGAGAGATCAAATTCTCGAAAACGTTTGGGGATACGACTTTATGGGCGATTCCAATATTATTGAAGTCTATGTTCGATACTTACGATTGAAGCTAGAGGAAAATCATGAACCTCGCTTAATTCACACGGTGCGTGGAGTCGGATATGTACTGAGAGAAGAATGACCTTTTAGGCAGGGTTGCTGGACGTAGATTAAGTGTTCAAACTCCTTTGAAATCTGTCTTAACGTTGCTCGATTCCACTGTTGACTATAGGTGACGATCAGAACAAGCAAGGCGCAAAGATTGCCCACGAATAAAACATTGCACAGTGAAATCGGGTTTTGACCATTGGTAGCATGCTGAGCACCAATCTCTGTTAGCTTGCGGGTCACAACACTAGAAGCGCTAAAGATCAAAATCGCAAGCCAAAGGTAGAGTTGCCCTGCAATTCTGTGGCTCGATCAAAGTAGATGTCCTAACTCACCTCCCAATCAGGCGGAGCGCGAAATCGCTCAACTAAAAAATCGACAAAAACCTGGGTTTTGGCAGGAGTGTATCGCCCGATGCCCAACACTGCAAAAATATCAGTGGCTGGGGATTTCCAATCATCCAGCACTGTTACTAGTTGTCCAGTTCTGAGCGCGTCTCCCACAATGAACGTTGCCATCAGCCCAATTCCACACCCTCCTAACACCGCTTGATACAATGCTTCTCCATCATCAACCCTAAGCCTACCTTTAACGGGTACCGAAATCCGTTGGTTTTGGCGCGACAAGTGCCAGATATCTCCGGCCGCAAGTCGCGAGAAGTTTAAACAACTGTGCTGTGCTAACTCCTTTGGCGATTGAGGTGAACCGTACTTTTGCAGATAGGCAGGTGAAGCGCATAAAACGCGGCGGTTGGGAGCTAACCGACGCACAACGAGTTGAGAATCCTGAACCTGACCGATGCGAATGGCAACATCGAGCCATTCTTCCAGGATGTCCACGAATCGATCTGTGAACGAGAGGTCGAGATCAATCTGAGGGTAACGATCGAGAAATTCAGGCAGGACAGGCGCAATCTGCCGTTGTCCAAAAATCACAGGTAGCGTCACCCGCAGCAACCCACGCGGCTCTGTACTCAAGTGTGAGATGAGCGCATCCGCCTGATCTAGTTTTGCCAATACTTCTTGGCAGTGAGATACATACACAATTCCCGCTTCGGTCAGTGCCACCCGGCGCGTGTTGCGGTTGAACAACCGCACGCCTAATCGCTTTTCTAAGCGTCGGATGCGGCGACTCAGTGCAGAGGGATCGACTTGTAAGCTATCAGCCGCTTCCACAAAGCTCAGCTTTTGCGCCACCGCTACAAAACTTTGAATTAACTCAAATCGATCATCCATTTCAGTGATCGCTCTTTGCGATGAGTACAGAAATTAAGGTAGCTCATGCATGAATGTATTGCAAAAATCGCTGATTATTGATTTTGTAGTAACAATTATACTCAACCTATATCGCTCGGTTCAGACAGATTGGTGTTCAGGAGGGTGTCCTCATGAACGCGATCACTCTCGGAATTTCTCAAGAGCGGAAGCTCAGCCAACAAAAGCTGAGGCTCGCTCGGCAATCACTACCAAGAGGATAGGATTATGACAAAACCTTTACGTGTCGGAATTATCGGTGCTAGCGCGAATCGCGGCTGGGCAAAGGAGTCACATGTCGTCGCAGTTCAGAAGCTTACAGGATTGGAACTTGCGGCGGTCGCGACGCATAGACAAGAGACCGCCGACGCAGCCGCCAAAGCCTTCGGTGCCAAGTCAGCCTACGGTAATGCAGCAGACCTGATCCGAGATCCCAACGTTGACCTTGTAGCGGTTTGCGTCAGGGTGCCCGACCATCGCGAGCTGGTGTTAGGCGCTCTCGCGGCCGGCAAGCACATCTACTGCGAGTGGCCGCTCGGTCGCAACCTCACCGAGACCGAGGAAATTGCGGCAGCTGCGCACAATGCCGGAGTCCACGTGGCGATCGGGCTTCAGGCGCGAATGAACCCCGCCGCGCATCGCGCCCGCGATCTTGTCGCGTCGGCTGCGATCGGTCGGGTGCTCAGCGCCCGGCTTTACTCCAGCACGGGCGCTTTCGGTCGGAAAATGGCGGCGGCAGATGCCTACCTGGAGAACGCCGAAAACGGTGCCACCCTCGTAACGATTCACGGCGGTCATGCGCTGGATCTTGCCATCATGGTGCTGGGTCAGCTTAAAGACGTGAGTGCGCTGACCACAACCCAGTACCCCGAAATCCAAGTTGGCGACGACTCGAAGCCGCAAGCGCGATCAATTCCCGATCACCTACTCGTGCAAGCGCACCTTGCTAGTGGCGGGGCGTTGTCGATCGAAGTGGCGGGCGGTCGCCCCCCTGAGTCACCGTTTCGCTTGGAAGTGGTTGGAGAAACGGGCATTCTCGCGCTAGACGGAGGCGCGGTCAGGGGATTTCCAACAGGTCGCCTCCGCCTGTCGCTGAATGGTCAGGCTCAGTCGATCGACGATAGCGAGATGGGAGCGATGCCAGACACAGCCGCCAATGTCGCGGGACTCTATGCCGCCCTTCGCGATGACATCACCCACGGAAGTGCGATCGTGCCCGACTTTACTCATGCAGTTCACCTGTCGCGGCTAGTTGACGACGTGCAGTCGTAGGCATAGACAGGGGTTGTGTTGCAGAAACTGATTGAGGACAAACGATCGATCCTTCTCACAACCCATTTTTGTTTGGGGGAAGGGTAGGTTGTTGAGCTAAAAGTTATACAAACCTAAACTTTTGTATCCTTTTCTGCCCTAGCTAGACGCTCAATTACATCACTCAAGCTAATTGCGTCCAGCTCTGCTTGCCTTCGTCTCAACCACCTCACTGCTGTCTTGGTTAGCGTTAAGCTAACTTTCTTCTTTTCCTCGTCGTATAAGTTCTTCGCCATCCGCTCTGGTCTTAGCCACACCACTGCCGCTCACAATGCACCCAGCAGAGGTGTACTTGGCAGGGTTGGGACCCGGTTCGAGGCGGACGATACGCTCTGCGCTCAACGCGATCGCATCGATGCTCACTAGTGGGACATGTGATGCGAGAACCTTGGATTGGTCAGCTTTGCGCTATCAGCACACGGCGGTGGTCAGGGCGGTCTTGATGGAGAAATACAGTCCAGCGATGGCTAATAAGATGTTGTGTGCCTTACGCCGGACTTTGAAAGAAGCGCGACGACGGCTAAGGTCGATGGCAGCGGAGGACTATGACCGGGCTGTAGATATTGCCTCGATTAAGGGAACGAGATTGCTGCGGGGACGGGCACTCTCTGATGAAGAACTGGTGGAGGTGTTGATGGAAGCTTGTACCAGCGACCCGACACTGGTGGGAGTCAGGGATGCGGCGATGCTGGCGATTTTGATGGTCGGATTACGACGTTCTGAAGTGGTAAATCTTGATCTGAAAGACTTCAGGA
This sequence comes from Chroococcidiopsidaceae cyanobacterium CP_BM_RX_35, assembly GCA_019242465.1. The sequence continues at coordinate 11,250 of JAFAVL010000236.1, forward strand.
GCTTTCACGTCATAGACTTTGAGAGTGTCTCTGTTTACAACCTCTTGAGAACTGACAGAAACTTTCTCTACTACAAGCCGCAATTCGTAGTCTATCGCACTCTTCTGGTTTTGGCTTTCCTGTCTCGTCTCTCCTGGCTGCCGCAGCTGCCAGCGTTTTTCAACGTTGCGTTGCCGATTTCTATACCAACTGCGACGAGAGCGACAAACTTTTGGATTCCTGCAATTATCACCATTCTTGCCATGTAGCTCTCTGACTTCAGCCATGGGGAGTTGAGGGCAGGTAATGCAATCTTTAGGAGCAGTGCGGGGCATGGCGATCGCATCCATCAAGAAAACAACCTGGCAACATGGAAAGAAAAGCCAGGAAGCAGGGGACTTGTCAATTCATCCTGAGAAAATAGAGTTGCCACCAATCGTAGGGAAGCCCCGTCGCGGCGATAGACTTCAAGCTGTTGCGCTTCCCAGTCAATCAGCCAATATTCTTGAACGCCTCTAGCAGAATAGAGCCTCAGTTTGAGATCGCGGTCACGCCGCTGGTTTGCAGCTCCAGAAGAAAGGACTTCAACAATCAACTCTGGTGCGGCAGTAAGATGCCCAGCATCATCTAGCAACAATGCCAAACGTTTGTGACTAGCCCAAGCGACGTCAGGAATGACATTATCAGCATCAGAGAAAATCAAGCCGGGAGCCGGAACAGTTTCACCCAGATGAGTTGATTGTGACCAAATATCGAGAGCAGTATTAATTCTGCCAGCAGCTTTTTGGTGTTTCCAGTGAGGGGCTCTGGTCACGAGTAACTCCCCCTCAATAATCTCGTAGCGATCACCATTGTCAGGCAGCAGTTCTAGATCTCTAGTAGTCCAGCGAAAGGGCTCTGTGATTGGCTGGGTCATGAGAAGCCTACTGATACTGTATTGCCCTAATTGTAAAGCTTTTAATTATTCTTCTAAAAAAGAAAGAACTGGACAACAATTTTAGTCTGACTTTAGTCTAATAATCGTTTCCCCTGCTGATGTTAGAACAGGTCTATGGAGCTATTGCTTTTTATTTGGCAAATCGTCCTCTAGTTGAGGATTACCTAGCCGAAGCAGATGCAGAGTTCTCTCAACTCCAGCAATCCCTAGCAACTGCCAACCCAATGCTTTATCAAAAGTTACGAGTAGTAACCGAGCGCAATTCTCCAGAAAGTGAATGAGCGTTCGATTTCAGGCAGATGCAGATTTGGATCAGGAGGTTCAGTAGTGTGCCACCCGTGGGCTCGAAGAGCGTTGGCGACTGCCAGTGACAATCATTTGCAGTTGATCGGACGGTGCGACCGTCAAGCCGCGACGTATCGGCTGAATCGGTTTGGAGTTCACCAGAGCGAAGTCTAGGCTTGACAAGAGTTTAAATAACACTAACTTCATCTCAAATAGTGCGAAGGCAGAACCAATACACCGACGATTGCCCCCACCAAACGGCAAATACTCATAAGGCGAAAACTGCCGCTCGAAAAACCGCTCAGGTCTAAATTGCTTCGGCTCTGGGTAGACGGCGGAGCGGTGGTGAGCTAGGTAAATCGAAGGCATGATCACCGTACCGGGTTCTAGCGAATAGCCTGCCACATTCAGCGGCTGCTTGACCACACGCGGAAAAGCGCTGATGGCGATCGGGTAGAGACGGAGGGTTTCCTGACAGACAGCACTGAGGTAGGGAAGCCGAGCGATCGTAACCGGATCAGGGGCGACATTCAGCGCATCTATTTCTGCTAACAGCTTGGTGTGAACTTCAGGCGAATAGACACTCCAGTACAATGCCCAAGCCAAAGCAGATGCCGTCGTTTCGTGTCCAGCAAACAATAGCGTGATTAACTCATCTCGCAATTCAATGTCACTCAGCTGTTGTCCTTCAGGGTCACGAGCCGCCATCAGCAGTGCCAGGATCTCAGTTCTGCCCGCGTTGGGTTGACTACGGCGCTCGGCAATCTCGGCATAGAGTAAGGCATCCACTTGCTGCCGGAGACGCAAAAACCGCCCCCAAGGACTCCAGGCTCCCCAGTCCTTCTGCAAGAACCGATAGAACAGGAACATGGCACCGACCGGGGAGCTGAAGCCATCCAGCATCTGACTAAGAACCTGCCGCAACTGGTCATGGCGCTGCCCAGCTTCAAGACCAAACACAGCTTGCAGAATCACTTGCAAGGAAATCGACTGCATGGCAGGACGCACCGCAAAGGTTGTTCCAATCGTCCACGGGCTCATCACTTGCCCTGTAATTTTCTGGATGACCTGAGCGTAAGAGCGCATTCGATCGCCGTGGAAGGGTGGCATCAACAGCTGCCGCTGGCGTTGGTGAGCTTCGCCTTCGAGCAAGACAATGCCATGCTCACCCAATAGCACTCTAAGAATTTGATTGCCCCGTCCAGCGCTCAGTTGCTCAGGTTTAGCCGTGAAAAGCGCTTCGAGGGCTTCAGGGCTGCTGAAGTAGACCAAGGCAGGTTTGGAGTCAGGCGGAGACACCCGATAATCATCACCATAGGCTTGAGTGCGAGCCTCTAATGTTTCTAGTGGACGGAACAGAAACCGCAGCCCCCAGAGGCGGCGCTGCCAGAGGGAAGTTTTGGGAGGACCGTTCAGCGAGCGAGGGGAAGTGTCAGCCATGATTCAGAGTGAGTCTGTCAGACTGTGGCTTAGGTCAAAGGGTGCTTCTTCATGTTAACCAGCAATCAGTGGGCAACTTGATCCTGAGACGAGCACCTAAGCTCTAGGGTTGAGCTTTTGTAGCAGCAGCCATGATTTTCTGCTGTCGAGCGTGCGCTCACCGAAGATGTTTCTGTAGACAATCCGTTAAATCTTGTGCAAGGGAGAAATCCAGCAACGCTTCCCCCAACTCCTCCAGTTATGCAACAGGAAGCTGCTGGAGCTGTGATTGGGCAAAGCCCACGCTTCGCGAACGCACCTCTGGGCTAACCTGACCGAGCCGACGTGCTAGCAGACGCAGGACTAGGGTTGCTCCTTCTCGCTGCTGCCCCTCTTGGAGGATTTCCTGATAGATAACTGAGAAAAATTTGTAATTAGTCACCGCAACCAGCAAAGGTAGTTGAGAATTGGGGTAATTGGCAGACACTACGGTTATAGATAATTTTAGGGAGCTTGGGAACGCTTACGGTAATGATAGTAATAAGCTAGAGCTTGATGATGTCTGCGCTGGATATTCTCACAACTTCGACCGAGTAATCCCACCAACCTCGCCAGGGTAATTTCATTAACTTGAGCAGGTCAAAATTCATCAATTCAGATCACGAATGAGATCAAGAAAGTTTGGTTCATCTTCTTAAGTTGACAATACCGTAGCACGAATATCGTTAGCGTCGTTCAATCCCTTTCCTTTTAAGGAAAGGATTCCCTAACCCCCGATAGAAATATCCCTGACCCCTCTAAATCCTGAGTGAGCTTAATTAAACTTGGATAGCGCTCATCAACTTCTGACTCTGCTCTCATGTTGCTCTAATATTTCAGCCAAAACTGGGAGTGATAATTATATGTGTTAGTCAAGTTATCTCTACTTGCTACCAAGGAACGCTATTCATCCCATGGTGATATTTCACGAAGTTAACGTATCTAAAATTTTGGAAGATAATTATGAATTGGAAAGTGCTGTGCTTGCTGGTTTGACACTCACTACTAGCCTGAGCGCCTGCTCCAGTAGCCCTGCCAGCACCGAGGTTGCTCCTAGCACGGCTCCCAGTGCTGCTAACAATAGTCAGCCAGGTAATGCGATGAGTGGTGATGCGATGACGAAACTGAGCATACTATCCGCCAGCTTCTAGGTTAGGTGAATGACGATTCCTACCCTATCAACTGGTCTGGCTCTATTGGGGGGAATCTTGACCGTGCTGTCCCCCTGTGTCTTACCTATCTTGCCAGTGCTAGTTGGTCGTTCATTCCAGTCCCATCGGTATGGTCCCATTGCTCTAATCGCAGGCTTGGTTGGAGGTTTTGCCTTAGTGGGCAGTCTGTTGGGGGTAACGGCAAGCTGGTTCGTGGAATTAGCTAGTGCGCTACGCACTGTAGCAATCGCCCTACTCCTGGTCATGGGTCTACTGGCAATTTTTCCAGAATGGAACTACCGCCTATTCAACCGCTTACAACTCGGGAAGTGGATTAAACAACCCAATCAGGTAGGATTGCTCGGAGAGTTTTGGCTAGGAACCCAACTAGGTCTGCTTTGGACTCCCTGTGCCGGGCCAGTTTTGGGAAGTATTCTGGTCTTAGCAGCTGTCAAACATCAGGTGGCAAGTTCCTTCGCTCTGCTAGTTGCCTACGGTGTAGGAGCGGCATTGCCGTTGCTGGTAATCGCTTATGGAGGTCGGTTTTTGAGCCGAAAGTTATTGAGTATACGCTCTCATACTGCAGCTTTACAGCGAGTTGGAGGTGTGATGGTGGTGGCGACGGCGATCGCCATTCTCTTAGGTTGGGATATACGGGTACAGCTTTGGCTAGCTCCTTTGTTTCCAACTGCGCCGCTCTGAAATCACTCAGTTATCCTGGACAGGCATACCCCTTCGCTTTTCGCCCTTCTCCACGCAAGCTCAAAGGCAAAAAAGAACTATCTAAGCAAGTCGAATTACGACAGAACAAGTATCTAAATAATCGAACCTTTGCAGGACCATTGATGCTGAAATCTTTGAAGTGGTTGCATAAGCAATTCCTTTTTCAAGAAGCTTTCTGTCCTCAACAAATTTTTGCAACACAACCGTTTATATCGTCTCCGATGACAATGAAGACTACCTGAAGTTAAACCAAATTATTTCTCAGCAGTTTTTTAGAGAAAATTTAATCTATTCTCGGTAAATTCTCAGGAAATAATGGTAATACGCAATTACTGAGCTGTCTGAGAACTCCAAGCTAGTATCTAGGTACAATAGCTAATAATTTCGACCCTTAAACGTATTTATAGAAACCTGGATAAAACATGAAAAGAACTTTAGCAACCGCTGCCACTTTTATCGGCACAATTCCGGGAACAGCCTATCTCTGGTTGGCAGTCATCATCTTCGCTGCTTCTAATTCTGTAACACGGAAAATCATGGAACTTGGTAGTCAACACTTGATTGACGGCAGGAATCCCATTTCATTTTGCAATGTTTTATTTGTCGGAAATCTCTGCGCGTTGGTAGTTTTGATTCTGGTCTATAAGCGACAGTTGAGTGTACATACCTTCCGGCAGTTTTCCCTTAAAGACTGGGGCAGCATGGTAGCAGTGGCGTTACTGGGCGGAGCGCTAGCACCTGCTGTCATACTTTCGGCTCTTTCTCACACAATGGTCAACAATGTTGTTTTAGTCGGGCGTCTCGAGCCACCGTTGACCCTAGCTTTATCCATCTGGTTTCTAGGAGAACGCACAAACGGATGGGAAATTGCTGGCTCGCTCGTTTCATTTATTGGAGTCGCATTCATGATAGGGCTTCAGGGCTTATGGGAACACAATATGGCTCCGGCAGGTTTTGGCACCGTTGGTTGGGGTGAGATTCTGACAGCAGTTGGAGCTGTGGCTCTGGCTATCTCCAGCAATATCAGTAAAGCTCACCTCGACCGGATTCCTGTCGGCATCTTTACTATTGTACGGACGGCATTGGGAACTGTGATCTTCTTCGTTATTGCATTATTTTTATACGGCAGCCATCATTTTATGGATGCCTTCTCACCTTTTTTGTGGAAGTGGATGTTAGCTTATGGCACGCTCATCGTCGTGGTAGGTGAATCAGCTTGGCTGACTGGCATCAAGAAGTCCAGTGTGACTTATGTTTCACTAGTTGGTGCTTTCAATCCAATTGCGGCAGCCTTAATAGCTTATCTGCTCTTAGGCGAAGCTCCTACCCCAGCTCAGTATTTTGGGGGCAGTGTGATTTTATGCGGGATTGTACTAAGTCAAATTGGAAATTGGCGCAAGCCTTCTCCTCCCAATGCTGCTACTAAGAGAAGTCATCCTCAAGCAATGGAAACTGAAGTTGGATTTAAAGGAGTATAGACAGCATTTACCAATAGAGCTGCACGAAATGAAATAGGTAAGCGCAAAACAAGAGAGAATTGAACAGAAGCACTTAAGTTTAAGAACAAGAATTGAACGGCTAGCTCGTAAGACAATTTGCGTTTCCAAGACAGAAGAGATGCACGATTTAGTTATTGGGTTGTTCATCAACCGCTATGAGTTTGGCTTACGAGTTTGAAGGCAAAGCAACCGATATAAAACATCACCAGACTTCAGGGAGACTTGGAGAATGGGAATACTCCCAGTTTTCGTTTGCTGATACCAACAAGCAAGTCCCAGGCATTGTGGGTTGCTGTAATTAAGAGGATAAAAACCACATAGACAAGCGAGAAGAGACCATCATGTCTGCCTCGCCAGACTGCGAAAGCGATCACAATTAGACCCACATAAGATGCTGTTGGCATTGTGAAGCGCCAGAACAGGTAGGTTTTTGCCCAAGTAGCTTGAAGATGACCTATGACTGGTTGTATGTGCCGGGTAGCGTTAGCCAATCCAAATGTACCCAGTATCAGGATTTCAACGCCGATCAGCTTGGGGTTGTGATCAGGAATCAATAACAAGAGCGAAATTAACAGGACGTAGAGGAAGCTGGCGAAGGTTTGTGTCGCCAGTTCCTTCAACCCGATTTGGGACTCATCACTCATCACTTCTATGCTCAGAGTTAGAGAGACAAAGAGCAAGCCGATCAGAGTAGCGGCAGCCGTGCCCGCCAGCATGTAGAAGTCATGCCATCTCTCAAGGTACTGAGCAAACGTCTGCATGTCTTTAATCTCTTGCCTGGGAGCGAATAGCACTAAGATAACTCATTTGGGTTGTGTGGCAAAAACTCATGGTGTTCTATGCGACTTGCAAGCCAAAATGGCATCTTTGCATCCTGAGCCTGTTGTGTGTATCCTACACATATAAGCGCGAACAGTGCAGAACGAGGGGAGTCGAGATGAAACTTGGGAAACATGGTTTTCTGCTCGATGATTCTCTCTCGCGCCGCAAGACCATGCGTCTTCTGACTGCGTTGATCTCCGGAGCTGCGCTGCTACCGTTGACTGGCATCCCAGGCTTAGCCGAGGACGTAACCGGTCGCAGCGGCGAACGTGCCACCAAACAGACCAGCAAACCGAATACGGGCAAAAGCAACGGAGCCATGATGAATTCGAAGCATAAAGATTTGATATTGCAGGCTTATGCGGCGTTCAATCGACAGGACGCCAATGCATTGCTCGCTCTCGTGGGCGACGATGTCGATTGGCCGGAAGATGATGTCAGGCTGCACGGCAAAGATGCAGTCCGAGCGTACTGGCTCAAAGAGTGGGCAAAAATTCACCCGCACGATGAACCCGTCGCAATCAGTGATCTCTCGGAAGAGAGGAGCGCGGTCCGCATTGACCAAGTTGTCAATGCGCTAGACGGTTCCGTCATCTCAAGAGGCATGTTTGAGCATACGTACCAGATCAAGGATGGGCTCATAGTGCGGATGGCTCTCAAAAAACTGTGATGAGAGGAGGAGTGCTATGTGCACAGAACGCAACAACCTGACCGCCCTCTCACGACATGGCAGCAAAGTCGTTGCCACCATTCGCCAGGTGCTGATCTATGGGTGTCCATAATGTCTGAGGGAAGCAATCGGATGTCATCAGAGAAGGTGTGCAGTACACACATTAAGTCGGCTTTCCCAGGGCTGCATCGTTCCCTCCTTGATGTCGTCGGCGCTATGAATCGGCCCGAACTTGATCAAGCGATGCTTAAGATGGCAGGGCTGAGCCTCGAACCAGCCCTATTCACGCCCCTTGTGCTGATTGCCAAGTTGGGTCCGATCGGCGTGGTAAACCTTGCGGGGCGCGTGGGGCGTGACTACACGACCCTTAGCCGACATGTCGCACGGTTGGAAGAACTCGGTCTGGTAAGCCGTCAGATTAGCTCTGCGGATCGACGAATGCGGGAAGCGGTGATCACGCGAAAGGGCAAGATCGCGACAGATGCCATAGATAAAGCGCGCGAACGAATCGCTTTGACGCTATTCCGGGGTTGGTCCCGCGATGACTTCGACCAACTCGTCCGGTTGATGCGAATGCTTGCCGACAGGCTGAACAAGACCCCCGGCGGCAACGCATAATCGAGGTCATGCAAGATCTGAAATGATGAATCCTGAAACTCGCCAGAAGCATCTCTTGAATATGTGTATAATACACTTACCTCTACTCAAAGGAGAATCATGAATACACAGACATTGATGGCTCAGGCTTACTCTGCGTTTAATCGGCGCGACATTGATGGCACGCTCGCGCTGATGAGTGAGAACGTCAGTTGGCCAAAGGCTTCGGAAGGCGGTCGAGTAGTTGGTAAACAAGACATCCGTGCTTACTGGACGCGTCAGTGGGCTGAGTTCAATCCTTATGTGGAAGTGCTCCAAGTCATCGACCGTGAGGCGGGCAAAGCTGATGTCAAGGTCCATCAACTTGTTAAAAGTCTGAAAGGTGATGTCCTGTCAGATACGGAGTTGTGGCACATCTATACCATCGCGAACGGCCTGATCGAACGCATGGACATCAAGGAAGGCGAAAGCAACTCAGATCTAGGCCCGTCCGCAGCTTTTTCGGGGCACAATCGCGCGAAGTGACGGGCTTCGTGGAGCAAATGCCACGTTCGCGAATGTTTTTTGAACGTCGGTAACAAGCAAAGCACAGGGACGATCCCTTCTTATAGAGAGCCGGACCTAGCCAGCATTTTACAGCTTTGCAGCCTCGGCGGCCTCGGTTGGCTTAGCGATCACCCCCACCAAATTGGACTTTTTTTCACATTATTACTACATATTTTGTCACTCGTTAGAGGTATTGACAAAATGAAAATAATTTTAACCTATCACAGATGGGGCACGAGCTTCTTAGCTTACCACCTACCCCAATTTTTGCAACATAACCTAGCAGAGTATCAGAAACAGCACAAAGCCTTGCAGCTGAAGGCAAAACGGCCCCATCTATACTGAAGCGAAAGCAGGCTCTGAACCAGGTTTAGCCCCCTGACGATCGCATCCGGCGGATCGTGGAGAGCAGGGAACTGGAGAGTGTATTGACTACCCGTGCGGTCACCAATCCCAAGATGGCAGCGACCACAACTGTGGCGAAGCTGGTTAGCTTGGCTGCTTTTGGTCCACCAACCCCCAGCACCATCACCAGGGCTGTGAACGGTAGCCGGTAACCGCCGGCAATACCGGCTGCCGCCCCAGCGGCACCCGCCAGATCCGACGGCACCCCGAAGGCTGCCGCAAACACCCTGCCACTAAGGTCGCCGATTGCCAGAAAGGGCACAAACACTCCGCCACAGCCCCCTGCCGCGACGGCAGCAGTAGTGGACGCGGCACGGAGCAGGGCCACTGCCAGCAGGTGGTAGGGGGTAGTTTGGACGGTTTCGGCCCAGATGATGGCCGCGCCCCCTGGACCGAAGGCCGCTGCTGGTGTAGCGATCAGTGCTGTCACCGCCGCCACGGATAGCATGACCAGGGCACCGATCAGGAGACGAATGACTGGCCGGGCCCTCCAGCCTCGGGCCCAGTAAATCGCCTCGCCTGAGAACGACGTGACAGCGCCTGCGATCACTCCGATGAACAGAGCGCAGCCCACCGCATCCCAGAGGTCTCTGGGGGGAACCGGCACGATAAGCCGGATCAGATTGAGCCTAAAGGCAAGGTTGATCCCCCATCCAACCAGTCCCCCCGCCAACGCCGCAGCCACCCGTTCCAGGCTGAGCGGAACCTTTCGTCGCTGGCTCAGCTCAAGGATGAAGAAACTGCCCACCAGCGGGATCCCCATCAGGACGGCCACACCAGCGGCACCACCGCCGATCGCGGCGGGTCGCACCAGTCGGCGCAGCGCTTGATTATTGCTGCCCAGCCAGGTCCCCGCCGCAACGCCGATATGAGCCGCCGGGGATTCTGTTCCCATCGCCGCACCGAGCCCGACGGTGGGCAGGATGGCAAGGGCGCGCAACGGTGCCAGATTCCAGGGAAAGCGCTCTTCTGCTCCGGCCGTGGCCACCATGTCGGCGGTGAGATCGGCCCGGGCAACGTCGTAGGGGAAGGAGTACCATGTGGGTAGAGGAGGCAGCTTGGGGAGAGCAGCTTCGGGGGGAACCAATGCCTGCACGGCTTCGCCCTCGCCCAGGCCGTGCAATACCAGTACAGCTAGCGTGACGCCGAGCAGTGGCAGCAGCAGCAGCCAGACGGTGCCTAGTCTGGAGACTGCATCGAGGATCGACTTGATCGACCCGGCCAGCAGCACCACAGCCAGGGAGCCGACCAAACCGCCGAGCAGACCGCCGACACCCCATAGACCCGCGTTAGTCAACAGAGGTAGTAGTTTGTTGTTTGCCATGGCAGCTAAATTTTGTTTAAGTTAAATCTTATGCAAATAGTATACAAAAGGGTGTTTACAGCAGATTTCAAGTAAGCGGAGTACATAGTAGAGCTAGAGCATCAGGGTTCATGGGTTGCTACTGTACTTCATCAAGCTGAAATCTGCTGTAAGTTGCTGAATCAGGTAACTTGATAGCACCCAGTGCTTCACCCTGTAAAATGTTTGATGGGAGAGCGCCGCACACTCGTGATTTCGGTCATGAGTTAGGCGTTTTTATGGTATAGTGTTTATCAGTAAATTACAGTAAGACCTTGCAAAAAGCATTTAAAGTCACACTACAACCAGGCCGTACCCAAGAGGTCTTAATCAACAAGACTATTGGGTGTTCTAGGTTTGTGTACAATCGCTTTTTAGCATTGCGTAAAGAGCTATATTCTACTGAAAAGAAAACACTTAACTATGGAGGATATAGTCAAGCTCTTACTCAACTCAAAAAAGAAATTGAGTGGTTGCGAGAGGTAGACAAATTTGCCTTGCAAAACGCACTCAGGAATCTAGAGACTGCTTATAAGAACTTCTTTGCTGACCTTAAGAAACCTAAAGCTAAGAGGCATTTCGGTTTTCCCAAGTTTAAAAAGAAGCATGGATTCAAGCAGTCGTACAAGACAAACTTTACCAACGGTAATCTTGAGATAAGAGAAAACTATTTAAAACTGCCAAAGGTAGGATGGGTAAGGTTTTATAGGTCTCAGGAGATTACCGAAACCATTGTTAACATCACTGTCACTCGGACGACAACTGGTAAATATATTGCTAGTATTCTGTGCGAGACAGAGATAGAGATACATCTTCACACAATTAAAAGTGTCGGTGTGGATCTGGGAATAAAAAGCTACCTTGTTACTAGCAACAATGATACGGTAGACAATCCAAAGCACTATCGTACTCAACAAAGGAAATTACGTAAAGCTAATAAGAAACTGTCTCGTTGTCAATCATGTAATTCAGGCCGAGTTAAAGCGAAAACCAAGTTAGCTCGCGTTCATGAACGTATTGCCCATCAAAGAGAAGATTTTTTGCACAAGCTCTCAACTCGATTAATTCGAGACAATGCCATTATTTATATCGAAGACTTGGCTGTTAAGAACATGGTCAAGAATCGTAAGCTTTCCAAAAGCATAATGGACGCTGGATGGTCAATGTTTGTTGCCATGCTTGAATATAAAGCGCTCTGGCATATAGAGTTGTGCAGAAAATTAGTCGCTTTTATCCCTCATCTCAAACCTGTAGTTGCCGTGGGCATGTCAATCCTGAAGTTAAAGATTTAGACATTCGGGAATGGATATGTCCCAAGTGCAGCGCTCATCATTTGCGCGATCTAAACGCAGCCATCAATATTAGGAATGAGAGTTTAAGACTCATAGCCGCCGCTGGTACGACGGAGGCTCAAAGCGCTTCTGGAGATGGTGTAAGACCTGGAGACATTCAGGAAACTGTCGATGAAGGAAGAATCACGCGACTTCAAGTCGTGTGAGTTTCAAAAGCAAACCGCCGGGTTCGCTAAGGCGTAGTTGACCGGGCTACTGAGCAAATACTGACAGTAGTCCAACTGCGTGAAACTCATGCGATCAACCCTTGATTGCTGGTACTATTTTACCTTATTTGGTCGAGTAGCGCGGGGGAATTTCACCCCCACGCCCTCACGCAACCGGACGTGAACCTCGCGATTCATCCGGCTCCTATTGTCCAGCCGTCGGTCGTAGGGTGAGTTGCCAATGGG
>JAFAVL010000437.1 GCA_019242465.1 Chroococcidiopsidaceae cyanobacterium CP_BM_RX_35
AAAAGGAGTTCTGCCTATATTTATTGTAGCAGTCATAATCAGTGGTTCATTAATTAATCGAGTGTTCATCCTTCAGATCTCTTGAATTCGTACGGGTGTTAGAAAAACTGTTCATAGATTTAGTAATGCAATATCCAAACTGTTACAGCTTATTTTTTGAAAGACCTTTAGCTCCTAATTCAAGCTTCTCGATTAAAAAATATTCAAATTGTGGCATATTTACCTCGAAGTCATCATCTAAATTGGGTAAGTCATGAGCAAGGAAGTAGTGTTCTTGTCCAAGTCCCTTAGTCTGTGTAAAGAAAAAGGTTATTGGTTGGCTGTTCGGATAAAGTACTAATACTTTAATTCTTCCAGAAAATAATGTTGTTGCGAGTCCAGCCCCGTGTGCTCCCACAACAATCTCTGCTCTCCGGAAAAGATCTATCTGCTCTTTAAATGACATCTCCTCAAGAAAAACTGTCTTAAATCCGAATCGTGCTAAATACTCCGTTACTTGATCTTCATTAATAACTCTACGATGCTTAGCTTTTGCGCGGGAAATATAGATTCGTTCCACAAGCTCTGTCACTGGATTTAATCCAAGCTTTTTGAATACAGCGTTTCTGATAAATTCATAATATTGGGGGGGGAGCAATCCATTCCTTCGACGACTAGCAAATGATGGCATTACGAAGCGATCGGTCTTGAGCCAAGTCCCGTGTGGTACGTACATTACTTCAAAAGTTTCTGGAAGTAAGCATTTTAGAAACTCCTTCTGAACTACTGATAAATCTTCTGGCAAAAGCATGGTTAGTTTTTGTGACGGTACAGCAAGTATAAGTGAGTATATTTTGGGTAAATCCTCATAAAGCCAATGCCAATAATTCTTTGACCATCCAATCGTTAAAAGACTTGAACACAGACCTGATATTTTTCTCACTCGGAAGCGGTAAAATGGTTTAGACCAGCCGATTCTTCCATACGCTTCTAATCGGTAATCCATACCAGGTTCTACAAGAAATTTGAAGTCTTTCGTACACACTATGCCTCCACCAACATTTACATATGCTGGTACAACATCACAGACAAAGATTTCAGAACGATTGAAGTAGCCACCTTTAAAGTCACAAGAAATATCGCATATCTTTAGGAATTCCTTATCAGCCTCGGATGTGAGTTCGATAACCTCTGGTGGAACCAAGATACGATAGTTTTCTACATACTTTCCGATTGCATCCTTTGCATAAACGAATTGTGTTATTTTAAGGGAACGAACTATAGGTACCCAGTCAAGTGCATTTACACATCTTCGGACAAGCTTTTTAACTTCTTGATGTAATTGGGACATGCTTTTTCCTTCAGGACATAAGAATTTAAATGCGGGTATGCTAGCGTAGCAACTGTTTTATCTTTAATAATGGGTGGTAAAACCGAAGGAAATATTGAATAATGCTCTGAAGCTACAACTCAAACCTGCCCAACTATTATCTCATTAGGCATCTTGTTAAACCTTAAAGATAGCGCTTTCACTTTTCATGCTCACTGGAAAGCCAAATTGAGAAATTGTTGATTACTTTCCTATTTGTCGGATTAATTTTAAGGAGCTTTTTATTCTTCTGATACCGGAGTAGATAACTTCGTCTTGATCTCGTGATTTAGGTTTTGAGAATACTCCCATAGAAAAAATTTTGAGATTGTCTTTTAGAAGAGATTTACCGGGAGGAGTTGGTTGTAGCCCTATCTTACGTAGAAGATGATTGACTTGGTAGATCCTAGATTGTGCGTCCCACTCTTTCATACAAAAACCTATACTTAGAGCAATAGAAACATGGCTTCCATTTCTAACCCAATGAGGTGCTAAACCTGGATGATGAACCCCTTGACCTGGAGTTAAAGAGTAAACACTTGCTTTGCTCTGGTTTTCCTCTCTATATTGTGCTGACTCCATATCACCAATGTAGAAGCGCTCAATCTCCTGCTCTGTCAATATTGAACGGTCAGATGGATCAAAGAGATTGACCTCCTTATCGCCGTGAATCTGAAATAGAAAATTGGGTGCATGGTCAATGTGATAAGGTGTCACTGTGTGCGGAGAAGCAAAAAAGATGGTAGCTGATGACCAAGTAATTTCTTGCCGCAATGGCACACTCGTAAGCTCTTCAAGTTCAAGGATAATTTGATCGTGCAAGGCTTTATATTCTGAATCAACTTCCTGAATGCTACTAAGCTTCATCCATGAATCTGATTCTTGAATACGTAAGATTGCTTTTGCAACTCGCTCCTTAGGTTGCATTGCTCCAAGTTTCGACCTAGCAAATATTCCATCGTTATAAAAACACGAAAAATTATCCAAATTGCCTTGAGCCAAGATCTTTTCTGCTAACTCGGCAATGCGGGGAAGTTCAAACAAAGGATGCCCTGCTAAATTATGAGAAAACTGAAAAGAAGAGTGATTAAACTTCTCTTGGAAGTTTACCGAACCTACCTGGAAAATTTGATCAGATAATTTCTCTAGAGACCCACCCGAACTATATTTAGGCATAGAACTGATTTTATCTAACATTGTAAGGC
>JAFAVL010000537.1 GCA_019242465.1 Chroococcidiopsidaceae cyanobacterium CP_BM_RX_35
TAGCAGCCGATTCAGCGAGGAATCGACCGAGAAGATCACATTATCAACCCCAACCTTAAAATCGGCTAATGTCTGTTGGGTTACCGGATCTGCAAGCTTTTTTGGGTTGCGTCCTGGCATTTGTACAAATGTTCACGGTGAATATACGCCTCAATGGGCGGCGTCAACGCTTCTGGATCTCCATGTTCGCGATACGCCGTTGAGGAAACAGCTGGACCAGTCAAGTCGGCGATCGCTATCTTACCCCCCAAACACTGCACTTGCTGCAAACCTGCTGCCTCTACTGCGTATCCTGGTCGAGGTACTACCAGCAACTGCACTTGTCGTAACAATTCTTTAACTCTATACCAGCGAACCAGCTGACTTACCAAATCCGAACCGATGACCAAAGTCAATTCAGCCTCCTTCCCCCAACGCTGCTTAGCTTTCTCCACTGTTAAGAGCGTTCTTTTGCTACTCAATTCCGGGTACAGACCCACATTATGCCGTGGTGGGTCAATCTCTGAGATCACGATTTGCAGCATCGCCGCCCGATGTGCCAGCGGCGTTTGATGAGACTTAAACGGATTATCAGCCGCCCAAACCGCTACCCAATCATAATGTCGAGACAGCCAATCAATAATCACCTGATGCCCAGAAGTCGGCGGATCAGCACTTGTCCCAAACAGCGCAATTCTCATCATCTTCCTCTGCGTCCTCAGCGCCTCTGTGGTTCGTTTATCTTCTGCGTTTGCTCAGTCAACTGCAACAACGCAGCAGAAATATCCATCGGCAGCGACATCGGAGCGTCTAACTCACGAGTCTGGGATGGCAGAGCGGCAACCGAGGCTGCAGTCCGTACTCTAATTTCCTCCAGAGTTTCGGGCTCAGATATCCGCTGTCCCTGCTTCATCACCAATTGCAACAACGGTACCTCTCGTTCTGGACTTTCTGTCATTAAACCCAATCTGTCTCGTTTAAACTGACCTCCTTCAAGAGAGCGAAAAATCTGCTTGCGACCAGGATAAGTCATCTTGCCGCTCGATTCCTTCATTACAGGGATGTCATCAATCTCAACCAGTTTATAGACACCATTCACTGGCGTTCCTGTCACTAGTCGCGTCCCTAGCCCATAGCCATCAATACAAGCACCCGCTCTGAGCAGTTTGGCAATTTCCCACTCATCCAAATCGCCACTGGCAAAGATAGGCACGCCCGGCAGCAGAGAGCGTACCTGCTGGGACAACGCTACCAGATCGCCCGAATCCAGCCGCACCCCGGCTAATTCTATTTCTTCTTTAGCTAAGCGTTCCGCCAACCCTTGGGCAGCAGTGAGCGTATCGTATGTATCAATCAACAACGTTCCATTAGGAAAGTAGCGTTGAAATGCCGTAAATGCCTCTGCTTCACTACCTTGGGTGGCAGCGATCGCCATGACCAAAGCATGAGCCATAGTACCGCTGGGTTTACGACCAAGCTGGAGAGCTGCCAAGACGTTAGAAGTTGAATCCAACCCAGATGCCAACGCTGCCCGAGCTGCCCACAAAGCCGCCTGCGGACTAAATGCGCGGCGAGTGCCAAAATCTATCAAATTCGCTCTCTGTCCTGCCACGTCTCGCAACCGGGCTGCTCGTGTAGCAACCAGCGTTTGATAGTTCAACGCGTTCAGCAAGTAAGTTTCCACTAGTTGAGCTTGCCAGAGAGGTGCTTCCACACGTAGTAGCGGCTCCGAGGCAAAAATAGCTGTCCCTTCTGGAACTGCCCAAACATCACCAGTAAAACGAGCCTCAGCTAGCAATCTCCAGAACCGCTCTGGGGCGTTAGCAAAAATTCCCGTCGCCTGCAACGCGGACAGTTGGGCTGAGTTAAAATGCAACTTCTCTAGATATTCCAGTGCCTGCGCTAGCCCCATTGCAATCAGATAGCCAAAGCCAGCTGGCAACCGCCGTACAGATAGCTCGAAGCTTGCCCTGCTTTGCTCTAAACCTTCACCTATATAGCAAGCCACCATCGTTAATTCGTAAAGGTCAGTTAGCAGACTGTAATCCTCAGGCGTAACGGTCAGTGCCCGAGCTGGTTGACTCTCTACTTGAAGACTATGAGGGAACAGACAGCCCCAGTCAGTGGAATCGGTGGAAGTTGTCATCGTGTGGGCAACCTCAGCTAGATCATTTGCTCAATTATAGTACAAATTACCAAAATTCATCTAACTCATCTCTCGATTAGCTTCAGCCATCAACGTAAGTTGCATCAGTTTTGGGGTTATTCTAGCTCACTAGCTGAGTCTGTAACATCTTTTAATAGTGTTTGTATTCAAAACTACCATTGTTGATGACAAAGGCTCGGAACGAATGCAATCTAAACTATTGCAAACATAATCAAATAAGTGTTGCAGATATAGACGAAGAACTTAGGATTTACTCATAATAGGAATAACTGAATAGACTGTTTAAAGCTGAATAGGAGTACTGTCATATGGGTATCTACAAGATGTTTGATAGTATCGCTCAGTATATTTCGGAAGCGGTAACGCGAATTTTTGGTCCTAGAGATGATGCATATCCAGTTATTGGGGTACAGCCCTTTGACGGCGATCCTTCTAAGCAACAGCAAGACAAGGATTGGTAGACAGTCAATCCCAAAATATGGGAGAATGCCACAAGCTTTTCCTTCTTCAGAGGATTGCAGTTTATTAATTCTTAAGCGAGAGACAAGGTATGCAGTGGATTTGGAGAAAAGGCTTGTGGTTCGCAGGAGGAGTTTCACTCATTATTAGCTGGGCTGGAGTAACCCTAGCTCAGAACCCACCAGCAAGCACGTATCAACCTGGCTTCTGGCAACCTATTGCACGGGTAGATCCACATAGTCCAGCCTCAGTGACGCTGGTAAATCAAACCCAATTCCCTTTAAAATACAATTTTCTGGATGGGCGTGGAGAGCAAAACCTACCTGTAGGGGGTAGCATACAAATCAAGCAGGTAGAGAAACCTGCCAACATCGCTATTTATCAGCCATCATCACCCCAAGCTGTTGGAGGAAGGAATGGAAGTGGCTTGAAGTATGAAGTTTCTGCCACTAACAATACTATCAATGTCAATATCCAGTCAGCTGCAAATGCTGATGCTCACGTCCTCAATATTGCCAAAACAGGGGCAATTTTCGTTTATTAGGTCTCATACCATAAGCAGGTCTAGCTCGCCTGCTGACGCAGTTGATACTGCTTTTGGTTGAATTGCTTTTGTTCTGCTGTCAAGTGAGCATAGTCAATTGGGGGACGCATCTCCCATTGCCATTCAGCCAACAGCAGTAGACTCACAGCCATAATAGCGCCAGTGGCGAGAAAACACCAAGCACTAACATAAGGTAAGATAACAACGCTTAATAGGTGAACCACCCCTACGAAGACGAAAGTGCGTGATCGCATCCCTAAACCTGTACATATATAACCCAATGCGCTCAACCCTAGCCACAAAGGACACAAGCGCATTAAGACTTCTCCCCAGTCTAGGAAAATCCCTAGATCGGTGAGGATAAGACCTACTAGCATTAATAGCACCCAACAGTAGACAACCCAGCGCAAGCGTTCCACACTGACCCAAAACCAAGTGAGGACAACCATGCTAACAGTACCGACAAGGGTAAGGATTGACCACAAGATTGCTTGTGTAATCCAACTAATGGGTAGAAACTGAGCCGTAACGAAAATACTAGATGAGATCAGACCCCAGAGAACAAATGTCTGATCAATGCGGCTATAAAACCCTGAGAAGAGCGTAATATTGCCAATTTTGCATTTGAAACGCCAGAGTCCTTGAAGATCCTGAAAATCAAGTTCTTGTTGTTTGTCTCGTAGGAGAGGTTCAGAGGAATTGAAAAAGCTCATTAAAAATCTATCACCAGGAATAGTCTAAACAGGTAATTTTTCTATCTTAGGGTATACTTTTATGAAAATCCTAACAAAGACTGGTTGTCTCCTACAAGCTGGAGTCCAAAGTTATCAATCAGGTCGCGGAGAGTTATATTTCTAGCCTGAATGGTTTGCACCATAACCTCACCCTAATCGCCTTGAGACTATCCTCTCAAATCGCAAAATGTTTTAAATTATACCAAATAATTGCTCACCGCTCTCTATCCCAGTTGGAGAACCTGAGTCAAGACAAAGCCGACTGCGGCACTACCTAAAGGAACTGTGAGATTATCAATACCAAACTTTGAGAAAGTTTCTAAGGTGGTAGCAACCAAGGCAACTGCCAGTGACACGACCCAGGTTTGCCAGATATTGCCTTGCACGCCCAAGAGCAGCAGGCTGCTAACGCAGTAGCTCACTAAACACATTGTTGTGGAACCTTCCCAGCTTTTTTGCATCCCCCAAACTTCGTAACGGTGCTGACCAAAGCGCTGCCCAATCACTGCTGCCAATCCGTCTCCCCATGCCATCACCAAAATTCCTAGTGCGGCATACTGTGGTTGTTGCAGAGGCCAAAACCAGGTAATCAAAAGCCCGATGCTGACAGCGTAGAAAAATGTTCCCCAACTTTTGCGTCCAACACTATTAATGCCAGGCAGGAGGGGGAATCGGTATGATAAAAAAGTGACTACACTGGCTAAAATCGCAGCCGCAATGCCAACACTCGCGGGTATAGAAAGCCACCAGGCAAGTAAAATGACATTACCAGTACCAATGTGCACCACTTTCCTCACCACTTCTGGATCAGGATTGAGATAGCGATTGAG
>JAFAVL010000156.1 GCA_019242465.1 Chroococcidiopsidaceae cyanobacterium CP_BM_RX_35
TACAAACTACCCCTCTGCTCCTAATGCATCCCGTCTCTTGCTAGCGCAAGGAACTCAGTCCCTTGCGGTACTACCCCTCGCATTATCCAGCGCTAGAGAGGGGGCCATCCTGCTGCTCTGGTACCAACGGCAACAAATTCCACTACACCAGCGCCATTTTATCGAGTCACTACTCGGTCAGTTGCGTACCCTCCTCAAGTTTAGTGATACAACCTCACGACTTAACAAGTTACAAACTCGCTTTGGTGCCATGTTAGAGACGATTCATCAAGGAGTGATATTTATTGACGAGAGCGGGGAACAGGGATGGATCAATCAATCTGCTGCCGAAAAGCTCGGACTGAATTCAGGCACTGTAGAGCCATTAGTACTTGCCCAGGCAATGGCAACTTTACGTACTAGCGCCGATAACCAAGCAGAAATTGCTGCCCAGGCAGCACAATTTTTCTCTCAGCCTCAGACAGAAATTCGCAATTGGAACTGGGTGTTCTCGCAGCCAGAACCAAAAGTGCTGAGTATCTCTAGCACGCCGACTCAATGTTCCGCTCTTAGCAGCTCCAGCGGCTGCATTGAGCAAGCTCAAGTTGGCTACGTGCTTGGTCGTCTTTGGATACTGGATGATATTACCGAGCGGTATTTCAGTGAAAGAGCGCTAGTTGCTAGCACTCAGAAGTTATCTCAAGCCAATCAAGAACTGGAACAGGCACTGTTCCAGGCTACTCAGGTAACAGAAGAATTACGACAGCAAACTCAGCGGGCGCACCAAAGCGAGGAGCAACTCAGGGTAGCCTTGGAGGAATTACAGCGCCAGAATCGACGAGCACAATTGTTTGCCGATGTGACGCTCAAAATTCGCCAGTCTTTACAACTAGAGGAAATTCTCCAAACGACTGTAGAAGAGGTGCAAAAGCTGCTTGCAGCTGACCGAGTTTTGATATTTCGTCTGCAATCAAATGGGTTTGGGCAAATAGTCACAGAAGCAGTCGTCCCTGGTTGGTCTTCTGTCATCGGTCACAACATCCTTGACGACTGTTTTGGACAGGATTACCTAAAGAAGTACCGTCAGGGTCGGATTTATACAATCACTGATATTGGGCAGGCTCAAGTAGAACCTTGCTTGATTGAATTTATGCAACAGTTTAGTGTCAAGGCAAAGCTGGTCATGCCTATTCTTCAAAAAGAAGAACTCTGGGGTCTCTTGATTGCACATCAATGTGCTCATCCACGGCAGTGGTCAAGCTTTGAAATTGAACTTTTACGACAATTGGCAGACCAAATTGGTATTGCCCTGGCACAAGCGCAACTTTTAGAAGAAGAAACCCGGCAGCGGCAAGAACTCGCCCGTTCTAATACCGAACTCCAACAGTTTGCCTATGTTGCCTCCCACGATCTCCAGGAGCCATTGCGGAAAATTCAGGCTTTCGGCTATCGACTCAAGGAAAAATATGGTGAGTTGCTGTCTGAGCAGGGGCGCGACTACATAGAGAGGATGCAGAATGCAGCTGAACGGATGCAAACTCTCATCAATGACTTGTTAACACTGTCTCGGGTTATATCCAAAGCGCAACCCTTAGTCTCAGTTAATCTTGCCCATGTGGCACAAGAGGTTTTGTCTGATTTGGAATTTCAGATCCACCAGACTCAGGGATATGTAGCAGTGGGTGAATTGCCCACGATTGAGGCAGACCCAATACAGATGCGTCAACTGTTGCAAAACCTGCTTAGCAATGCGCTCAAGTTCCACAACCTCAAGATACCTCTAGTTATCAAGCTCTATTGTCAAATGATTGGAGGTCAGGGGTCGGGAGCAATTGAGCATTGGCAGATTATTGTAGAAGATAACGGTATTGGTTTTGATGAAAAATATCTCGACCGCATCTTCAACGTGTTTCAACGTCTGCATGGTCGTAGTGAATACGACGGAACAGGTATGGGTCTAGCCATTTGCCGTAAAATTGCAGAGCGACATGGCGGCAGCATCACAGCCAAAAGCCAACCGGGGCAAGGGGCAACATTTATTGTTACGCTGCCAAGCAAACAACCTAGAGGAGAGACTCTATCGTGAAAGGGCGCACAACCGTCGTAATCCTGATGGCTGATGACGATGAGGATGACTGCATGTTGGCGCGTGAGGCATTGGCAGAAAGTCAATTGACTAACAATCTGCACTGCGTTCAGGATGGTGAGGAGTTAATGGATTATTTACATCGGCGCGGTAAGTATGCTCAAAAAAGTAGTGCGCCGCGTCCGGGCTTAATTTTGCTAGATCTAAACATGCCAAAAAAAGATGGTCGTGAGGCGCTCAAAGAAATCAAAACTAACTCGCACCTACGGCATATCCCTATAGTAGTGCTAACAACCTCAAAGGCAGATGAAGATGTGTATCGAACCTACGATCTCGGTGCCAACTCGTTCATCACCAAACCAGTGACGTTCGAGTCGTTAGTCGAGGTCATGAGAACTATCGGGAAATATTGGTTTGAAATTGTTGAACTGCCTTTGGCAAGCGGTGGAGATGAACATGAACCATGGAGTAATTAAAGTACTTTTAGTTGACGATGACGAGGATGACTATGTTCTCACTCGTGATTGGTTCTTTGAAATTCGGTCAGCTAGATTTGAGCTGGAGTGGGTAGCAAGCTATGACACTGCCTTAGAGGCGATAACTCGTAACCAGCACGATGTGTACCTGCTCGACTACCGTTTAGGCGATCGCAACGGACTAGAACTATTGCAGCAGGCAGTTGCTAATGGTTGCAAAGCACCAATTATTTTGCTAACTGGGCGCGGAGATCACGAAATCGACCTTGAGGCTATGAAGGCTGGAGCAGCAGATTACCTAGAAAAGGGTCAGCTGGGAGCGTATGCACTAGAGCGCTCTATACGCTATGCCATCGAGCGCAAACGCTCAGAACAGAAAATCCGCGAACAAGCAGCTCTGCTTGATGTGACAACAGACGCGATTCTGGTTCGAGATTTAGATCATCAGATTTTATTTTGGAACAAAGGTGCGGAGCGCTTGTACGGCTGGAAGGCGGAGGAGTCTCTGGGTAAATATGCTAATCACCTACTGTACAGAGAAACTGCAGCTCAATACCAAGATACCCAGCAAATGCTGCTTGAAAGCGGCTCGTGGCAAGGTGAGTTAAATCAAGTCACAAAATCTGGTCAAGAAATCATCGTCGAAAGCCGTTGGACGCTAGTGCGCGATTCGGAAGATAAGCCTAAATCTGTCCTTGTAGTCAACACCGATGTCACACACAAAAAACAACTCGAAGCCCAGTTTTTCAGAGCGCAGCGGATGGAGAGCATCGGCACCCTGGCTAGCGGCATTGCTCACGATTTGAACAACGTGCTAACGCCAATCATCGCTGCGGCGCAACTCCTGCTTTCAACTCAACTTAACGACCAGAAGCGGCAGCAGCTGCTAATGACAGTTGAATCGAGTGCCAAACGTGGAGCCGCTTTGGTCAAGCAAGTTCTGTCATTTGCCAAAGGGCTGGAAGGGAAGCGCACGGTTTTGCAGCTCAAGCACCTGCTGATAGAAATTAGACAAATTGCCAAAGAAACTTTCCCCAAAGCGATTGAATTTACGATGCTGCTGCCGCCTGAATTGTGGGTTGTCTCTGGCGATGCCACCCAACTGCATCAAGTCTTCATGAATCTGTGTGTCAATGCCCGCGACGCTATGCCCTACGGCGGCAATCTCACAATTACCGCCGAAAACTTGTCCATCGACCA
>JAFAVL010000159.1 GCA_019242465.1 Chroococcidiopsidaceae cyanobacterium CP_BM_RX_35
GCCAAGCTATTAATCCACAGATCGAGCGCTTGTTGAATCTGACGTTGAAACAGGTCGTGCGCTTTGCCAACGCTCAGCAGGGCAAGTAAACAGGCTTGCTCTCCTTGATGGTAAAACGCATCAATCTTCTTGTTCATCGCACGGATGCGATCATCGGGTGGACGACTGCTGTGGAGCGGTGACAGGATGTTTTCCTGCAACCCCTGATTGAGGTAATCCAGCACGGATGCTGCCATCTCTTCTTTACCCTTCGGGAAATGGTGATAGAGACTGGCTCTGCCTAATCCCGTTGCTTCTGAGAGCTTTGCCATGGTCGCCCCTTCATATCCATACTGCTGAAACACCGTTAGCAGTTGAGGAATTGCCGTATCTTTGGACACTGATTCACCTCAAAAGATTTTTGACTGTTCCACTTGACATTGTACCGTTCGTTCGGTTAGGCTGTTACTGTACCGAACGAACGGTATAAAAAATCCAAACCACGACTTAACACACCTTTAACTCTTGAGGTTTCCTATGACTACATTTCACACCACCAACGTGGATGGACTGGATATCTTCTACCGTGAGGCTGGATCGCCTAAGAATCCTACAATTCTGCTGCTTCACGGCTTTCCTACGTCGTCTCATATGTTCCGTAACTTGATTCCTGCCCTTGCCGATTCCTTTCATCTCATCGCACCGGATTATCCCGGATTTGGCAATAGTTCGATGCCCACTGTCGATGAGTTTGACTATACCTTTGATCACTTGGCAGAGGTGACAGACAAGTTTGTTGAAGCGATCGGGTTAAAGCGATACAGCTTGTACGTGATGGATTACGGCGCTCCAATCGGCTTCCGAATTGCCGCCAAGCATCCTGAACGTGTGGAAGCGTTGATTGTTCAAAACGGCAATGCTTACAACGAAGGATTACGAGAATTCTGGGAACCGCTCAAAGCCTACTGGCAAGACAAATCGCCTGAAAATGCGGACAAGCTCAGACATTTCCTTGCACTGGAAGCGACAAAATGGCAATATATCCACGGCGTTCGTAATCTTGAAGCAATCAGTCCCGATAATTGGAATATCGATCAACGCTTGCTGGATCGTCCCGGCAACAATGACATTCAACTGGCACTGTTTTACAGTTATCGCACGAATCCCCCCTTATATCCTCAATGGCACGAATACTTTCGCCAACATCAACCACCGATGCTGATTGTTTGGGGCAAGAACGATTATATTTTTCCAGTTGAAGGTGCGTATCCCTATAAGCAAGATTTACAAGAGGTTGAGTTACATTTGCTGGATACTGGACACTTTGCATTGGAAGAAGAATGTGAGGCGATCGCCCATCACATTCGTCGCTTTCTTCCCGCTCATATTCGTTAACGAATTCATTTCACTAATCGCTCAATATGGAATCCAGGGAGATGGTGGATGCGGTAGTACGCAGAGGGTTATAATGCCAAAAAGGATGACATCCAGCGGATGACGGACCAACTGCGAATGCGAAAGGGTATTGTCCAGAGCAAGCTTCAGGTGATATTGGAAGGCGAGGTGGAATGTGATGAAGCCTATGTCATCGCTGGTCATAAAGGGCAACCCGATGCTGTGAAAAAAAAGGACGCATTGGGCGACGGCGTCGGCTCAAAACTCAAGCCGGAAGGGGGACACTAGCTAAGGAAAAGCCGCCGATTTTCGGCATGATTCAACGTGGACGTGAGGTAGTTCTCCAAATGCTATCTAATGTCAAGCAAGCAACGATTGCACCAGTGATTCAAGACACGATAGTGTCTGGGACTCTCATCTACACAGATGAATATCGGATTTACGCTCGCCTGGAGGCATGGGGCTATCAGCACAAAACTGTCTGTCATGCCCGAGGAGAGTATGCCAGAGACGAAGATGGTGATGGGTGCTGTGAAGTCCATGTCAATACGATGGAAGGTTTTTGGTCTCTACTTCGTTCCTGGCAACGACCACACCGAGGTATTTCTCAAGCCAAACTGCGCTGTATCTTGTTTTTTTTGAATTCGTTTATAATGCTCGTAAGCGAGGTAAGGCTTTACTTTCAGCCCTGCTTGAGTGTCTCCTCTGTTAGATCTCCCTGGAATCCATATTAAGCGTTAATAATTAGTTACCTTCTGGTATTTTCCAGTTTGGTTGCGATTCTCGAGTGTTTGTATCGTCAGGATTTCCTTCCCACCTCGAACAACCACACCAAACTGCTTGAATGGCGATGTTGTTCCATCCTCAAAAACTTGGCTGCCTTCTGAAGTAAACTTGCAATCACTTCCTACTTGATAAGTGCCATTCAGCTTATAACCTTTAATAATTCCGTCAATGCTGAGAAAGCCACTCCCTTTTTGGTTACCTCGTCCATCAAAATTAGCCGTTCTTACGGCATCGTAAGACACGGTACCACGGTCAGTTTTTCTAGTGCCTACAGTTTGATATGCATAGTTACCACTTATGGTTGCATTATTACAAACATAGCCTTGAGCCTTAACTTGGGGGCAACTGAGAACACATAGCAGGGATGCTGCGGAAAAAATACCTGTTGCTAACTTTACAGAATTACGACGAATTGTCATCTGGCAATTTACGCTTTTCAGGGTGATGATAATTTTGTTGACTCTATAATGTATACCAAAAAAGGCATTGATGCTCCTATAGATGTTAAGGGTTTTTATCATCGTTTGGAGACACAAGTAAGCCCAGTCAAGGAAAAGTTTTACGAATAATCTGATAGATTTCTCGAGCGAGATAGCGTTTGAGACAACGAATAATTTCTCGCTTGGACAGACCTTGTGCAGTCCGTCGAACCACGGAAGCGTAACAAAAGAGTATTATGAGTGAGTCTTTATGGTAAACTCTCTTGCAAGTGACGAAAAGAGAGTGATGGGCTAAGGGAGCGTAACAAATTATGGTGCTTTTGTCACATTTGTAATATTTTACTAGTTTAAAACCTTCTTGTTGAGAAATTTACTTAGAAAACCCTATTTTTCCTCAGCTATTCTCACTAACTTGAATCCCTGAAAACCTATACTACAAATCACTCTAATCTGTTACGCTCCCATTAATAATTTGAGTGAGAAACATCAAAACTTTGATTTTAGAAGTGCCGCAGTTATCATTCGGGTAGAATAGCTTTACCAAAACCGTTAGAGCGAGAGATAGGGAGAGGAATATGCCATTTTCAGGACCAGCGCTTGAAAGACCAATTCATCTCCCTACTCTTCTGCGTAGAGGCGTAGAGGCGACGCCAGACAAGCCAGCGCTAGTTTCCGTTGAGGCTCGTTGGACTTGGCGAGGTCTTGCTCAGGTGACTGACCGACTTGCAGCCAACCTGCTCAGTCTCGGTTTGAAGCCCGGAGACCGGGTGGCTTCACTGATGCCGAACCGAACTGCCTTGGTACTTCACTACCTAGCATGCCTCAAGGCAGGACTTGTGGCTACCCCACTCAACTATCGCTATGTACCCCCGGAGATCGATCACGCCCTTGAAGTCTCCGGTGCCTCGCTTCTACTTGCCCATGCCGAGCGAGATGACGATATTGCCGCCAGCACACTGGCAGGAAAGCTACCGCTGGGCGTGATCAGTTACGGGGCAAAGGATGAGCGAAATTCCAGCTTTGAAACCCTCCTCGACCGCCAGCCCGCCAACCTGGAGTTGCCGTCGCCAGCACCAGATGACCCAGCCTTTATCTTCTTCACCTCAGGGAGCACCGGAAAACCCAAGGGAGTCACGCACTCGTTCGCCAGCTTTGGCTGGACGGTTGCGAGTGCAATTCAGGGCTTGGAGCTAAAGCCTCAGGATGTGATGCTTCCGGGCTCGTCACTTTCCCATATCGGCGGGTCCTTGAGCTCGTTGGCTAGCCTCGCGGCTGGTGCCCGCGTCATCATCGCGCGAACCTTTGATGCTGGTGAACTCCTGCCGCTCCTGCGCGATGAGCGACCAACGTTTCTAGTCATGCTCCCAGCAGCGCTGTTCTCCCTCGTGCGCGACCACAGCGCTACTCATGAGGACTTTGGCTCTCTGAAGCTCTGCATGTGTGGAGGCGACAAAGTCTCAGCTAAGCTCGAGCAAGAGTTCACTGACCTCACAGGTATATTCATTAATGAGGGCTATGGCATGACCGAGATCGGCTTCGCCACCCTCAACCCTCCAGCGGGAGTGAACAAGCTAGGCTCCGTAGGATGTCCCACTCCAGGATTCTCCATGTCAATTCGCAACGAGGACGGTGTTGAGGTTGCCCAGAGTCAGGAAGGGAGGCTGTGGGTCAAGAGTCCGACTAGCATGGTGGAATACTGGAATGCTCCAGAGGCAACCAAGACCACGCTTCAGGACGGCTGGCTCGATACAGGGGACATCATGCGAGTCGATGCCGAGGGCTACCTCTGGTTCTACGGACGTAAGAAGCAGATCATCGTGCACGACGCTTCGAACATCTCTCCCCAGGAGGTTGAGGAAGCTCTGCTCGAGCACGCCTCTGTAGAGAGCGCCGGGGTTATCGGTGTGCATGACCTCGTACACGGTGAGAACGTCCGCGCCTACATCACGCTTAGGGAAGGAGCAAAGCGACCGAACAGTCAGGAGTTGATCCGCTTCGCGCGCCAGCGCATCGGCTACAAAGCTCCTGAGGAGATTGTGGTGCTACCGGAGATGCCGCTGAACGCCACCGGCAAGGTTGATCGTGTAATTTTGAAAAAGATGGCTGAGGAGCGCGACCACGAACTGACACTGGAGAGCCTCATGATCGGGAAGGCTCTTGCTCCCGACGGCTAAATTTGGGAGAGCTGAGTGTTCAGGAGTGAGCGTAGGACTAGAACACAGTCAGCCTCTAAAAAGTTAGATTAGTAAGCTTTTCAGCCTTTGCGACCAAGATTTTTCCGCTGCTGATCCTGTTGGCGAAACATTCCTTAACACCCTGAGAGTCCTGAAACTTCGTCATCTCCTGGTTGAAATTGATTGAGTTTTAGAGACGGTTTATGTGCGACTCGTTCGTGGTGAATAAAAGGATACGAAATCATGCATATGATGAAAAAAGGACAAATTAAAAAAGTGGAAAAAGGAGCTATCAGAAAACGGGTGAAATTCATAGCTGAGATCTTTGGAGTGGCTGCATAACTCATTCTCTTTCCAGGAGATTTTAATTCTCAACAAGTTTTTGCAACACAATGGGTTTTCTTCCAGTTGTTGTGGTCACCATCTACATGATGTAAATGCACC
>JAFAVL010000232.1 GCA_019242465.1 Chroococcidiopsidaceae cyanobacterium CP_BM_RX_35
GGTCATGGCGCAACCAGATTGAACGCACTCCTCCTGGAGAAACTAGGATACCTTGCTGTTTCAATGCATTCGAGACTCGCACTTGTCCATGAGCTGGTTGTTCAATGGCGAAATTCACCACGGCTTGTTCAGTGTGCGCTTCTACGCGATTCTTGATGCAAGGCTTTTGACGACTAATCTCTTGCAGTGCCGTTTCTCCGCCAGTATCGTAGAGTTGTTTAAAGCGATAGAAACTGTCGCGAGAGACACCCATGACTTTGCACGCCTGGGAGACGTTACCAAGCATCTTAGCGAGATTGAGCAGGCCCAATTTGTTCTGGATAATTTTATCTTGTGTGTTCATTGTAACATCCCTGCTTTGTACTGAGTTTACAGGATGTGTTAGATTAAGTCTTGTCTATTACAGCTAACCTTGCTCCTGATAGCTCATCCCCATACAAAATCCGCGCTACCTGATCTGGAGTCATCACCTCTCCTACATGCTCTCGCATCACTGCAGCTGCTGCTTCCATAAACCTCATCCCCTCATAAGCCGGGAGAAACTTTAGAGGAGTTTGACCCATCTCTACTCCTGATCCTGTCTCCTCAACACCTGAAGCTGGCTTGACTATTCTTGCCTCTAGGGTGTACACCCCCTTGTGCCCCACAACACGATGCCAGCGCCCAACTGCTGCCCCTCTCGACAAGGCTCCTCCTACTACTTCTTTGGCTTGACTCAACTTTCGTCCAGTTAGTTTTCCATATAGCGCTTTTGTCACCTGTTCGATTGTTAGTTCCTCTCCAGCTTGCTCAACAAGAATTAATTCCATTGCATCAATTAAACTTGCATTGGAGTATTTGGGGAGAACTGTCAAATCTGATTGAGTCGTTGAGGTAGATTTAGTCTTATCCCGCTGTTTCTGTGTAGTCTTCGCAGCTGGCTCTGGCTCAACTAACTTATAGTTAATTGTGTAGCATTCTGGTGTTCCTGGTACTTTCTCCCAGAGTCCTTGCTCAACTCCATCTTTGAGCGTTTCACTTAAACGGTCTCTTTCAGCAGCAGTTTGCTCCTCAGCTAATTCTCCATACAGTTCGCGGAGGAGCCAGTCAATGTGTAGGGCGCTCCCTGCCTTCTCCTCCATCAACTGCCGCAAAGCTTCAGACTTTGTTAGATGCTGGTACTGAGGTAATACAGAAGCTTCCAAGGGCAGTTTGGCAGAGCTGCTCTCCTCAGGCTCCTCAGCTTTGATCTTGGCTATAAAATCTTCAGTTGCATCTGAAGACGAATGTTCCTCTAACCCACTTGCTGACCCGACTTCTGAGGAAGAATCTGTCTCTGGTTCTTCCTGACCTAAGTCTGTGGCAAACAGCTCTGTTGCAGCAGGTTGGAAAGAATTAACTGCTTCGTTGTGCTTTTTTTCTGAAGCGGGTGGCTCTTGCTCATCTAAACCTTTTTCCAACCTGCCCTCTTTGGTCAACTCTTCATCAGCCAGTTCAGGAGCTTCAGTGAGGGATAGCGCAAGCGCGCTCGCAGAGCTTCGCTGCTGCTCAACACTGGCTCGAAGCGTTGGGTGTTCGTGCTGCTGTACTATTTGATCAGCAAGCAAGGCATTGATGTGGGATAGTTGCTCTCTGGAATGAGCTGTCTGGCGGTCACACTCTGCTATCTGCTGTTGGTACTGATGTCGGAGCTCAACTAGGCTTTCAACTAAGTTTGAGTTTTCTAGTTGGTCTACCAGCAAAGCATTAATATGCATCAACTGCTGAGTTACATGATGCTCTCTCTGCTCATTTTCCAATTGCTGCAAACGATAATGGTTCCTCAGTTCAATGAGATAATCTATAAACTGCTGGTTCAACTTAAAGACAGCTCTCTAGATGATGCTTACTTACTTCCTGCTAGCATAATTAGAGAGACATCGACCATACCACCTATCAATGCCCTACTCCAAACCAAAAATCACCAGACCGCCCAAAAAACTCAAGCGCTCGATGGTCGTGGAAGTAGAAGCGCATGAACGAACAATTCATTGCAGAGAGTACTACATTATGGCTCTTGTCAGAATTTGGTGATCTGGGTTGGGGTAAGGCAGAAGGCAGAGGGCAGAAGGCAGAAGGGAAAATATCAAGCTTTGAGCTTGTTTAAGGTAGCAACTAATATACTTTGCATTTCCTCAACTTCGTTTAAGAGTGGATTCAAGAAGGCAGGAGGCAGAAGGCAGAAGGGAACCCACGTTTAAAAACCTGGGATTGAAGCAAGGAAGTCTTGTACCTTGTGCTACGCATCTCGGTACAAATTTTTGTTTATTAGTGGGCGTGTGACCCACAACTGAAGTTAGAGCATTATTTCTTTCCTTCTGCCTTCTGCCCTCTGCCTTTCCATCGAGCAAACTAATAAGACTAAAGTCTTTTTGGTTTGCTCGATGGAAAGGCAAGTATCTAAAAGCTTTCAGACAAATTCACCCGGCAGGGAAAACCCGCAACCACTTGATAAGCATTATCGGAGGAGTGGGATAGGTTAGCGGTAGCCTAACCCATCCCACAGTCTACAATCGATGGATTCTATGGACTGTCTACCGATTAATTGACCAGGGTTTTATATTCGGGCTTGTAGACGTGGCTGCGAATGAACGCCTCCAAGTCGGAGGGGCGATCGACCCGCGCCAATCCCATATCAAAGACCAGTTGGGCAACCCGGACGGCGGTTTTGATTTCGGTTTCCAGGATGTTCGACTGGAGAGGATAGAGCAATCCCTGCTGCAGTTGATCGGCGGGCACCTGATCGGCAACGGCGGTGGCGGCTTCAATAAACAATTCATCGGGGACGCGCTTCGCCTCTGTGGCATAAATCGCCATGCCCACCGCCGGGAAGATATAGAAGTTATTCGCCTGCCCCGGCAGGAGGACTTTTCCGTTGAGGTGAACCGGAGGGAATTGTACCCCTGCCGCGTAGATTGCCTTGCCGTTAGACCAGGTGTATGCCTGCTCTGCCGTGCATTCGGCGTGGTCGGTGGGGTTCGATAGTGCCAGGATGACGGGGCGATCGTTGATGCGGCACATTGCCTCCACCACTTTTTGATTAAACGCGCCGCCCACCGTACTGACGCCAATAATGGTGGTGGGTTGAATGCTCTCGATCGCCGCCACGAAATCCCGCATGGGTGAGTGGGGATGGGCGTAGGGCACTTGGAAGTCTACCAGATCGGTACGGGTGGATTCCAGCAGCCCATTCGAGTCAAACATATAGACGTGGGAGCGGGCTTCCTCCAGCGTCATGCCCTGTTTCACCAGGGCAGAACACAGCAGGTTTGCCAGACCGATTCCAGCGGAACCGGCTCCCAGAAACAAATATTTTTCATCTTTCAGTTGCGTTCCCTTCAATTTGGTGGCGTTGATCATTCCCGCCAGGGTAATGCCCGCGGTGCCCTGCACATCGTCGTTGTAGCAGGATACTTTGTCGCGATAGCGTTCCAGCAAATGCACTGCATCTACACCGGTCCAGTCTTCAAAGTGAATGCAGCAGTGGGGGAAGATTTTCTGCACAGCCTCCACAAATTCATCTACAAAGGAGTAGAGATCCTCCGTCGAGGGGCGGGGTTTGCGTAACCCCAGGTACAAGGGATCTTGCAAATATTCCTCGTTGTTGGTTCCGGCATCCAGATACATGGGCAGTAACCCCTGGGGTGGAACTCCGGCAGCCGCGGTGTAGAGTTGCAGTTTGCCAATGGGAATGCCCATACCGTTGGCTCCCAGGTCTCCCAATCCCAAAATGCGACCGCCATCGGTGACACAAATGAAGCGGACATCTTTGACTGGCCAGTTGCGCAGAATTTCTTTGACGTGTCCTCTCCGTTCAATGGACAGGTACATGCCTCTGGGTCCCCGGAAGATATGCCCAAACTTGAGGCAGGCTTCTCCAATGGTGGGGTCGTAGACGATGGGCAGGAAGCGTACCGGATCGGACATGATTGTGCGATAAAACAGGGTTTCATCGTGGTCCAGCAAATTCATCAAATAAATGTAACGTTCCAGATCCGTAGTTTTGTGTCCCAACTGCCGCAGCACCCGGCTCAGTTGCAGGTCCTCGGTGTCCGTCACATCAGGCACCAGCCCCACCAATCCCAGCGCCTGCCGCTCCGCCTCTGTGAAAGCGGTGGATTTGTTGAGGGCGGGGTCATGCAGCAGATCAATTCCCCGTTTCATATTCATGCTGCTGGTCTCCATTGTGAATCTCTCCTTTGAATTGAAGTTGTTGTTTGTTGTTTAGCGGTTGACTGAATGATCGATGTCAGCGTTGATGATCGTTTACTTTTGCTTTGATCGAGTCAAGCCTTCGCGTGACCGGCAACATAGGGATGAACCATTTTTGCGGGATCAACCACATGGTCAAATTGCTCGGCGGAAATATACCCCAGCTTGAGTGCTGCATCCTTCAGCGTCAGGTCGTGATCCAGGGCGTAGTGGGCGACCTTCGAGGCTTTGTCGTAACCGATAATGGGGCTGAGGGCAGTGACCAGCATCAGCGATCGCTCCACAAAGGCATCAATTTGTTCCGGATTGGGCTGCATTCCTTCCACCAGAAACTGTCTGAAATTCTGGCATCCGTCGGACATGATTTGAATCGACTGCATAATGTTGTGGATCATCAGCGGTTTGTACACATTCATTTCCAGATAACCGCTTGCGCCCCCCAGGGAAACGGCGATATCGTTGGCAATGACCTGCACCGCAATCATTGCCAGCGCCTCGCACTGGGTGGGGTTGACTTTCCCCGGCATAATTGAGGAACCCGGTTCGTTGGCAGGGATGTGCAGTTCGTGGAGACCGCAGCGTGGACCACAACTGAGCAATCGAATATCATTGGCAATTTTATACAGCGAAGTTGCCAGCGTTTTAAAGGCACCGCTTAGCATCACCAGCGCATCGTGGCTCCCCTGCACGGTGAACTTGTTGGGAGCCGTCACAAAAGGCAGTCCGGTGAGTTGGGCAATCTCCTGAGCCACGGCGGCTGCGAATTCTGGCGTGGAGTTAATGCCCGTTCCCACAGCGGTGCCGCCCAGCGCCAGTCGATAGACGCCTTTCAAACTGTCGTTGATGCGCTCCAGGTCATCGTCCAGCAGCCCTACATAGCCCGAAAATTCCTGTCCCAGCGTCAGAGGGGTGGCATCCTGAAGGTGGGTGCGTCCAATTTTGACCATGTCCTTCCAGGTTTCTGCCTTGGCATTCAACGCATCGCGCAGTGCTTTCACTGCCGAGATCAGGCGCTGGCAAACGCCCTGTGCCGCCGCAATGTACATTGCAGAGGGGAAGGAATCGTTGGACGACTGAGACATATTCACATGGTCGTTAGGATGCACCGGGGTTTTGCTACCCAGTTGATTTCCTGCGATCTGGCAGCAGCGATTAGAAATCACTTCGTTCACGTTCATGTTGAACTGGGTGCCGCTGCCGGTCATCCAGACGTGCAGGGGAAACTGGTCGGCGTGCTGTCCGGCTAAGATCTCGTCGCACACCTGACAAATTAACCGTTTTTGCTCATCACCCAGTCGTCCTGCCTGGTGGTTGACGACGGCAGCGGCTTTTTTCAGCACGGCGTAGGAGCCAATCATTTCTCGAGGAATTAACTCATTGCCAATGCTGAAATGCTGGAGTGATCGCTGAGTCTGCGCACCCCAAAGTTTGTCAGCGGGAACATCGACTTCTCCCAGACTATCGGTCTCAATGCGAATGTTTGCCATAATGAATCACCAAGTATCTTGAGAGGATGTCTGAAAAGTAGCTTATTTAACACAGTATGATGCTAACTTAGTAGAGATTGATGGATAAAACTGGAAAAATGGGTAATTAGACCTCGAAAATGCTCCTTTTGCCTCAGTTATTATACGGTTAAAAACAAAGTTACAGTACTGAATTTTACTTCTCAGACATTCTCTCAGCTCGACTTTAGCCAATTAGTTGGAGTAGCAGAGTAGCTCAGCCCAGGAGTCAAG